>NZ_RCSQ01000054.1:0-24646 GCF_004103255.1 Pseudoalteromonas sp. PS5 | reverse complement strand
TTCAGGGGCGGCTGCAATATTGGTGACCTCAGCAGCGCTAAGAAAAGCTGAAAAAGCCAAGGTGAAAAAGAAAATAAGTTGACGCATAAAAGTTCCTGAGGTTTGCAATTGAATTCGACTCAGAAGACCTAAGTTATGGCGAAAATCTTTCACTACGGTATGATATCGTCCGTAATTGATTTCCATGAAGAGAGAGCACAATGTCTGCTAACATCACTAAGCTTGTGGTAATGCTAGAAATGCAACATGCCATGAATACCAAAGTACACCAACAGTGGTTTGAACAAGGGTTTGAATGGTACCGTGCAATTTGGGTTGAGTGTGCAGAAATGCTAGATCATTACGGCTGGAAATGGTGGAAGAAACAAACGCCAGATACAGAACAAGTAATTTTAGAGTTGGTTGATATTTTTCACTTTGGCTTGTCTTTGCGTATTGATGGTGAAACTGCATTTGAGCAACTTGCATCGCAGCTAGAGCAAGAGCTGGCAAAGCCAATTAAGGCGGGAGACTTCAAGGAGACACTTGAGCTACTAGCAAGTGCCGCAGTAACAAAGCGTGAGTTTGATGCGCACGCGTTTGCCGGTTGTATGCAGCAAATTGGGATGTCTATTGATGACCTATACCGCGGATATGTCGGTAAAAACACCCTTAACTTCTTCCGCCAAGACCATGGTTATAAAGATGGTTCATATATTAAAGTATGGAATGGCAAAGAAGATAACGAGCACTTAGTTGAAGTAGTAAAAAGCCTAGACACCGCACATCCAGACTTTAAAACACAAGTGTATGATGGCTTAAAAGCCCGTTACCCTGCTTAATAGATAGGTAGCAAAGTGCGATAGTCAGAGACTGAGAGGTATTCTTTGATCTCTCGATCTGGTTGCTGACTATCTGGATTGGCCACCGCGAGTAAGTGGCCAATGCCAAACTTTTTAGCGGCATTTAGCACGCTAATGCTATCGTCGACAAATAAAGTTCGAGACTTATCAAAGCCTAAGTCTTGCTCTACTTGATGCCATAACTCCTGACTTTCTTTACTTACACCGTACTCATGGGTGGACACTAACTTGTCTAGGTATTGATCAAACTGAGTGCGTTCAATCTTGAGACTTAAACTATTTGGGTGTGCGTTGGTTAACAAAATAAGCTGTTTGCCACTTTTTCTTAGTGCGTCTAAGAATTCAGGTACATCATCACGAACGGATATTAAATGTTGCACTTCACGTTTGAGTTCCATGATGGGGAGTTGGAGCTGCTCTTGCCAATAATCTAGACAATACCACTCAATTTGACCCATCACGGCTTCATAGCGTGCAAGAATATCAGCTCTGGCAGCCTCTAACGTGAGTCCTTGACGTTTGGCATGTGCTTTAGGCACAACGTCGAGAAAAAAATGATTATCAAAATGGAGGTCCAGCAATGTGCCATCCATATCTAACAACACGGTATCGATATTTGACCAATTTAGCATAGGCATTTAACTTCAAAGGCTTTATGATTAGATTATTGGTCATGATAGCAAATAATAATTTATGTCACACAAAAAGCACCCAACACCACCTGAAATTTTAGCATGCGATGTCGTTGCAAAAAGTAAACTATTTACAGTAGAAGCCCTTTCTTTATCATTTTCTAATGGTGAGCAGCGCGAATATGAAAGAGTTCGTGGTGGTGGCCGAGGTGCGGTAATGATAGTGCCAATAACAGCTGAGAATGAGCTATTATTAGTAAGAGAGTATTGTGCAGGAACACACGACTATCAGTTAGGTTTTCCCAAAGGTTTGATTGACCCTGGTGAAACTCCCATTGAGGCTGGAAACCGGGAACTAAAAGAAGAGGTTGGCTTTGGCGCAAATGCTTTTTCTGATCTCAAAGTCGTTTCTCTAGCTCCAAGCTACTTCAATGCTAAGATGCACATCCTGGTCGCCAGTGAGCTATATCCAGAACAGTTGGAAGGTGATGAACCTGAGCCTTTGGTAGTTGTGAAGTGGCCATTGGACAAGTTGGGGGAGTTGCTACATCAAGAGGACTTTACTGAAGCAAGAAGTGTTGCTGCACTATTGTTACTGAAAGCACACTTGAACTTGGAGGCGTAAATTGCAGTCGTTTTTAGAGCCTTGTATTACGCTAGCACAACGTGCTGGTGAAGCTATTATGTCAATTTATCAGGCAGATGATATTGGTAAAAAAGAGAAGTCGGATCACACTCCGGTTACCGCCGCAGACCTTGCTTCCAATGAAGTGCTCATGGCGGGGCTTGCTAAAATTGCGCCTGATATTCCAGTCATGTCAGAAGAAACCCCCATTCCTCCTCTACACGAACGTCAACACTGGCAGCGATATTGGTTACTCGACCCCATGGATGGAACTGGGGAATTTATTCTTGAAAGTGGAGACTTTGCGGTCAATATCGCTTTGATTGAGGATAACCACCCCGTGTTAGGTGTTATTTATTGGCCGTCACAAGGAGTGACCTATTATGCTAGCAAAGACAATGGAGCTTTTAAGCGTAAAGATGGTGGTGATAGCGAGCGTATTTTCGTTTCACCTAGAGAAACCCTCACTCTCGCGGTTAGTCGTAGGCAAAAGCTCGAAGCCGTAAGCCAGTATTTAAATAGCCAGTTTGATACGGTCGCGCTGGGTTCGTGTTCGTTAAAAGCCTGCATTATTGCAGAAGGTAAGGCTGATTGCTTTTTGCGTGTCGGGCCTACAGGTGAATGGGACACGGGTGCATCACAGGTGATTATTGAAGAAGCGGGAGGGTGCATTACTGATTCTGAGTTCAATCCGCTTACATATAACCAACGAGAAACGACAGAAAACCCAGATTTTATCGTGATGGGGCATCCTGATTGGCAATGGCAAAAATTGATCAGTCCGCATAATAGGATCGTAGACTAGTTAGGTGTCAGCGCCATGTTTGTAGGAATTTTGCGCACTTAAAAGCTTTTATGCGCTAAATCCCTTGCAATAAAATTTTAATCCATTATTATGGCGACCTCTTCAAAAGGAATTCCTTTTAAAGAATATACAGGCGCGGGATGGAGCAGAATGATAAATCATTCGTCGGACTCGCTAAACCTGAAAGAGCCGAAGGTCGTCGGTACCCGACGATAATAAGTTCTAAAAATATACAGGCGCGGGATGGAGCAGCCTGGTAGCTCGTCGGGCTCATAACCCGAAGGTCGTCGGTTCAAATCCGGCTCCCGCAACCAATATTTTTTGGCTGTATTAGTCTCTTGTACAAAGACTTAAAAATAAGTACAAATTCAGGCGCGGGATGGAGCAGAATGATAAATCATTCGTCGGACTCGCTAAACCTGAAAGAGCCGAAGGTCGTCGGTACCCGATGATAATAAGTTCTAAAAAATACAGGCGCGGGATGGAGCAGCCTGGTAGCTCGTCGGGCTCATAACCCGAAGGTCGTCGGTTCAAATCCGGCTCCCGCAACCAATACTTTAGAATCTAATCGTTCAAGATTATGTTCTAAACATATTCAGTTCATATCCAATAAAACCTCCAACTTACTCTCAATCAAATACAAGATATCCTCTGTAATTCTGCTTGGTTATTTTTTGATAAATCGATACTCATGAACATCATCCTGTCTTATACCAATTATCTTAATCATCCGAAGCTCAGGTCATTTAGTTGTTCTAAATAAGAAATCTTTAACGCAGTTAGCATCAGATTTACTCCTTCAAATTGAGCAAGTACTAAGGTTAATTTGGTATTAGTAATACTTCTCTTATCTTGCCACTAGACAATGAATTATTTGTCTATAAATCTCCATATAGTCTAGGCTTTAACTATCTGTTTTTGTAAGGCTGTTGATGATGAATTTACATAGTATTAGAGTTAAAAGCTCATTGCCTACCGTGATGCTGGCGATCCTGCTGCTATTTGTATTTTTTGGTCTAACAACATTATTGAGTAAGGTGCAATCTGCACTTGAAGTACAAACTGAAAACTACTTGCGTGCTGTGTCTGTCGTACTCAACGCTGACCGTGACTTCTACCAAGCTCAAGAGGCATATTTGATGTTACTCGCAGGGGAAGACAGACGAGATGACTTTGAAGAAAACGCACAACAAGTAAAACAGCGCTATCAAAAGTATATTCAATTTATGCAGCTTCACCGTAGCGAATTAAACGCATTTTCTACGTTCGATACAAAATTTCAAAACTGGTACCGAGTGACATCTTCGAGTATCACAGCGCCCGAAGACAGCGCATTGCGGCTAGAGTCTGCGAAATTATTCAGTGCAGTTAGAGGGTTACTTGATGAGGCCGGAGAGTTTGCTGATGCAAAGTCTGCTGCTAGTCGAGCACAAGTTATTTCCGAGGTGACACAACTCAAGTGGAGCTTGGGTGTGGGGGCATTCCTATTACTCTCCATTGCATGTTGGATAGCCTACTGGATCCCAAAGCAGTTAGCCAACCAAATTAATTTTGTTTCAGACAGAATCGCCGAGATCGCTTCTGGTGATGGTGATTTGACAGGTAGGATAGAGACCAAAGGTAACGATGAATTTGCAAAGCTGTCTCGCAACTTCAATCATTTTCTTGCAAGTTTACAAGCCATGGTGACCGCTGTAGTCACAGGCGGGAGTGAATTATCCAAGCTATCATCAAAACTAAGTAAATATGCGACTCAAAGCCACGATTTAGTTGATTCACTTGGTAATGCTTCGCACGCTATATTAGGTGCCATTCACCAGCTAAGTCATACTAGTGAAGAGGTTTCACACGTAGCTGAAAACTCTCTCAAAGAAGCTGAATCCTCACACCGCTATGCTGCACAAGGTAAAACGGTTCTAACCGACTCAAAGCAAAAAATAATGCAGCTTGCAGATAATATGCAGGCTGCATTAGCAAGCTCTATGGCGTTACAAAAAAATTCAGAAAATATTACTCAAGTGCTTGATGTTATTCGAGGAATTGCCGAGCAAACTAATTTGTTGGCACTCAACGCAGCTATTGAAGCGGCGAGGGCTGGCGAGCAAGGTCGTGGTTTTGCAGTTGTTGCTGATGAGGTAAGGTCACTAGCCACTCGAACACAAGACAGTACTAATGATATTCAAAAGATGTTAGAAGCATTTTCACATAGTGTTGAAGATTCACAGAAGACGATTGAAGATGGTAAAGAGTATGTGGATGTTGCTGTGGAAAGCTTTGCTAAGGCGACAGAGTTATTAGAGTTAATAGCGCAAAGTGCGGTAAAAGTAACGGAACTATCAGAGCAAACGGCTCATGCAACACAGCAACAAAACTGCGTATCGACTGAAATTAGCAGCAATCTAACAGACTTAAATGAGAAGACATTGGATGGCGAACGACTATCTGGAGAAACGCACCAAATTTCCGATGATGTATTGCGAGTAACTTGTAAATTAGTGGAAGAGTTATCTCAATTTAAAGTTTAAAGTTTAAAGTTAGTTTATAAGGTGTGCTAAGTAGCACACCTTATAAATGCTGTGGTTATCTCGTAAACTTGCTTGCGTAAGCTTCAGCTTGTTTCCATACGCGCAAGGTGTTACCGCCTAAAATCTTTTTGATATCAGAATCGCTGTAACCTCTATCCAAAAGGCCTTGTACAAGATTTGGGTAGGTAGATACATCTTTCAGACCAACTGGTAGTGAGTCTCCCACACCATCGTAATCAGAACCGATCCCGACGTGCTCGATACCAATTAACTTCACAACATGGTCGATGTGGTCGAGTACTTGGTCAAGGGTTGCAAACGGAAATGGATTTTTAGCTCTAAACGCAGCTCTAAAGTCAGTCGTGTCTTTACCTTTAGCTGCTTCTTGTGCTTTTTCTCGCTTATCATACCAAGCGCCAGCTTTTGCTGTTACAAAGCTTGAGCCAAAGTTTATTTGGATAACGCCACCATTTTTGGCCAAGGCTTTAAGCATGTCGTCATCCATGTTGCGTTCAAAGCCCGGCGTGTATTTACGAAGAGATGAGTGTGAAGCAACGACGGGCACTTTTGAAATTTCCATTACCTGATAAAACGCGTCATCGGAAATATGTGATACGTCAATAAGCATCCCAATCTTATTCATTTCAACAACAAGCTCTTTGCCAAATGGGCTCAAGCCTTTCCACTTGCGGCGAATATCATAAGAAGAGTCAGAAATATGATTACTCTGAGAGTGAGCTAACGTGATGTAGCGAACACCGCGGTCATAAAAATGCTTTAGGTTTTTCATCTCACCTTCAATCGGTGAGCCATTTTCCATTCCCATCGCGATAGACATAATACCGTTGCTAAACTGTTGGTATATATCATCGGTATTATATGCCATTGCAAATTTGTCTGGCGCGCGATGTGCTAATGCTTCCATACCATCAATCAGTTGGTTGGCGAGCTGATAGCTTTTTCCCTTACCTTCAAATTCTAAATTAGCAGGAATGTAAATAGACATAAATGGCGCGTTTAGACCACCTTTTACCGCACGAGGATAATCAAAGTCACCGCCTTCGGTCGCTTGGCTAACGTCATCCCACTTATTTTTAATACGATATGGAACGTCGATGTGTGTATCAATTAGGATGTTATCGTGAGCGAGCTTAACTGCGCGTTCAGAGGCCTGATATTCAGTTGCATAAGCTGAAGAGACAGCCAGCGCTAACGCGCCAAGTGCAATGCCGAGCTTCATAGTATTGCCTTTCCTTTATAGTTATAGAAATCTGATTGTAACAAGTATACGTTCATCCTCAATATTTTACGTTTATCACTTTCTTTTACCGCTCGTCATTATCTACAACTCGAGTGCAGCGGATCTCGTTATTATTTTTTCCAGACAAAACAAGTAATGAAAATAAAGGAAAGAAAAATGAGAGCGTCACTACAAAAGAAAACACAAGCTATGTTATCACTTGCTTTATTGTTGGCTGGAGCGACTGTGCAAGCCAACACGTTTGAGGAAAATATCAATGTTGAAGCGTCAAATGTGATGGCGGGCGGCTTTGGTATCGATGCAATCTATATAGATGTAGACAATGCAGTGGCTGACTTTGGTGTGGGACTTAATTACCGTAAGGCCATTGATATTACGCCAACAAAGTCCAGCTATGTAGATACTGCGACTGCGTATTTTCGGGTAGATTACCGCATTGCTTCAAAAGAGCAGAACACGGTTGAGCAGAAAGAAATGGAATTTGGCTTGAATTTAACCTTTTCTGACTCGTTGCAAATATTTGCTGAAGTTGGTGTGCTATATGACAGCTTAGAGCTTTCTGGCCACGCTTCAACTACACAATATGATACATCAGCCTTGGGCATGCGTCTTAATTATTTAGGTGACTTTACAATTGTACCAGCTATCGAATACAGAAATAGCGATCTAACAAGTGACTTTGGATACTCTATTACGTTTGAGAAAAAGGTCTCTGAGGGCGGGATCAAGCCAAGTTATGGTTATAAGCAAATTGGTGATGAGAAGAGTGTATTTGTTAACTTACTTTATCGTTTTTAATTCCATAAAAGGTTAACAAGTTGGCCTCTTTGAGACAAGTTTTGCGGTACTATTTATTAATTTTCAGTATGATGGCCTCCAACCAGATAAAAGATAAAAAAGAGGAGGCCACCGATGCGTACATATTGGAAGTGTCAGATTTTTGTGTTCTTAGCAATGATCTCAACCAACATGTTTACTGCAATATTAATGTTTGATCTCGGTGATGAAAGATTATTTCTACTATTCCTTCGCACGATATTAGGTGCACTTAGTTTTATATTAATTAGTCACTTTGTACTTCGTAATTTTGCGAAACGCTGGGCAGTATATCGAGGTAAAGCGAGAGCGAACCTCCTTACATTGATGCTGATATCACTCATATGTGCTCCTTTGCATTTTGCGCTCGGCGTCAAACTTGTGAAGCAGGTTGTTACAATAGAAAGTACGGAAGAAGTGTCTAGTCTAAGAATTCAAGACAACGATGAGGCGCTCGGAGGGGAAACAGTAAAAACCAGTGACTTGGCGACACTAATATTTTACATCGGCTACTTTTGGCTTTGGTCAGGTTGCTATTTGGGGATTGTTACAAGGCGGGAAAAGAGAGTGTTAGCAAAGCAACTTCAAGAACAACAGTTAGCCAATTTGATGAATCAGGTAAACCCTCACTTCCTTTTCAATTCCTTGAATACGATCCGAGCGTTGATTTATCAAGATAAAGACAAGGCCGCAGAAGTGGTAACTCAGCTCTCAGAGCTATTTCGCTACAACTTAATGCAGGATATGCGCGCACTGGTCACCTTAAAAGAAGAGTGGAAAGTATGTGAGGATTTTCTTGGTATAGAACAAGTGCGACTAGGTAAGCGCTTATCGGTTACAACTCAGGGACTAGAGAGCTTTTACAATATTCATATCCCCAGTATGTCGCTGTTTACTTTGTTAGAAAATGCGGTGAAACACGGTATTGCACATCTGCCAAAAGGGGGAGAAATTGCAATTCAGGTGGTTAGAAAAGCGCAAAATATTCACATCTCAATGACTAACCCGTATGATGCCACTCGTGTTCAAACCGGCACCCAGCAGGGGCTAAAGAACATTCAAGCACGTTTAGCCTTGATGTATAACAAGAGTGCAAAGTTAACAGTCAATGATGGAGGTGGGCTTTTCCAGGCCACATTGGAGATCCCGTATGAATCAAAAAACAACAATTAATGTGATGCTGGTTGACGATGAGCCGTTAGCAAGGGTGGAATTGAATCGCTTGCTAAAAGCTCACCCGCAAGTGAAAGTCGTTGCTGAAGCCGAAAACATTATGGACGCGGCACAATTACTAGAGCTACATACGATAGATGCCTTATTTTTAGATATTGAAATGCCTGGCGGCACAGGCATTGAGTTGGCGCAGCAACTGCAAGGCGAAATACCTATAGTGTTTTGTACTGCGTATAACGAGTTTGCTGTCGACGCTTTTTCTCTCAATGCAGTTGATTACTTATTGAAACCAGTGGTGGCTAATCGACTGCAAACCGCACTCGACAAGCTTCAGGCTTTGACCGACCAAAGCGAGTCTGCTGCTCTTGAGGATGAGTTTAAACTGATGGTAAAGATCGCAGATAAAATGAAGATTATTCAGCTTGGTGATATTACACGTTTTGAGAGTATTGGTAATCACGCTGCTATTTACACCGCTCAGGGTAAAGCTTACCTTCACAGCTCGTTATCTAAAATTGAAAGTAGGCTCAATCCTAACCAGTATTTCCGCGCAAGTCGTAGTGATATTATTCGCTTGGACGCCATTGAAGAGTTAGAAGAAACGATTAACTATGGTTTACAAGCACAGCTTACCTATGGTGGTGAAGTTGAAATCTCTCGTCGCCAAGCGGTTAAGCTTAAAAAGCAGATGAGTTTGGCGCTATAGCGCCTACTCTATGCTTTGATACTCGTAATCTTCCTGGGCCTGCATGGCTTGAAACTGCTGCTTACTCACAATATTTACCGATTCGTGTAGCTCAGAGAAAACGATAAGTGCATCGCCTGATTGCAGCTGTGCTTTTACTTGTGCAACTTTGCTTTCGGTACTGACCTCAATATCCCCATAATCAGTACCTTCACGTAGTACATAGTGTTCAATGAGATTATCTAAGGTTTCAGCTGGAATTTGCTGATATGGAATGAGCATACTACTAAGCCTTACAATTAAATTGACGTAAATATTGTGGGATCACACTTTCTAACCAAAATTGGGGTTTGAGGGGGTTCTTTCCCGAGATAAACCCTACGTGTCCACCTTGCTGACTCACAGCGAGTGTCACAGCAGAATTAACCTGTGCGAATGTCGGAACCGCTTGAGCAGAAAGCATGGGATCATCTTCTGCGTGGATTATTAGAGTTGGCGTTGTAATGTCACTTAAATAAGGTTGTGCACTCGCTTGGGCATAATAATCTTCAGCGCCCGCAAAGCCATGCAATGGGGCGGTTATTTTATCGTCAAACTGCCAAAGGTCATTAATGTTACGTAGCGCCTCTTTGTCAATATTTATTTGAGATTGAATGACATCGAGTTTGCGGGAGAAGGATTTTTTCATTCGATCTAGTAAATATTTTTGATAGAGCTTAAAGCAGCTCTTTCGGATCACTTGGCAAGAAGAAGATAGATGATAAGGAGCTGAAACTGCGACTCCGGCTTCTAGGCCGCTGTGTGTTTTGCTTTCACCTAAGTATTTTGCCAGCACGTTACCACCAAGTGAAAAGCCTACAGCAAAGAGTGGGCGTTTGGGAAAGCGTGCTTTTAATGTACTGATAAAGTAACCAAGATCTGAAGTTTCACCACTATGATAGGCTCTAGGTTGACGGTTTGCTTCCCGTGAACAATTACGAAAGTGCATTAAAACGGCATCGAAACCCGTGCTTACGAGTGATTTCAGTAGTCCCTTGGCATAAAAGCTATTTATATTTCCCTCGAGACCATGTAAAACCACCACCAGTGGCGCGTTTCTATCTCCATGCTTGGCCCATGCTAGTTCTAGAAAGTCATCATCAGGCGTTTCTAGCGTTTCATAGTTTACTGGTACATGTAATCTAGGCCTAAAAAAGCGTGGCAAGATGGTTTGGGCATGGCGATTGCGCATCCACCAAGCAGGCTTGAAAGTTAAGTCACTCGTTGTCATGGTTTTCATGGCTTGATTCTTTATAGAAAGTACGTTGGCTTTTGACTATAAGTGGTAAATTAAGGATTTTATCCACGTTTCAAAACAAGTTTTCAGCAGTTTAACGTATATTTCTACAGGGGTTAAGCAAATAAAAAGCACCCGACCAGTAAACTGATAAGGTGCTTTGTGCGTCGTGCTTAATTCTTATAGTTGGGGAACTACACAGAGCCGATTTTGTACTACTTATTCTGCAATCGTCTCTAGGTAATACTTTTAAATCTGTTTTATTGTTCGTTAGGTACTTCAGCATCCATGACTTTTTTGATGAAGAAATAGACGTAATAACAGCACAGCAAAATTACAATTCCTAAAAAGCCAAAAGACAGAAACAACACCGGGTCGGAAAAAAAGTCTCTAAAGAATACGTTCATGGCTGTGCCTCCTAATTTGTCGATGAGTAAATAGTAGTGGAGGCATGAGGGGCTTGATATGATCAAGATCAAGTTTCAACCCCAAGCAAAACTAAACTAAGTGAAAGGCTTGATCTCGATCAGTTTTTGCGCGCTGAATAGGTTACGAGCGCACAGCTTCAATCATTGACTGGAGCAAATAATGCTGTGTACTCATTGTCACTGAGGTAATGTCTAAGATTACTGCCTTGTTGTAAGGGATAAAGGTGGCTGTGTTGCAGCACCTCAAGCAACAAAGCTTGCTGACGCTTCTCCAGTTCCAGCTCCGCAGTCAACATGGCAGCTCTGAGTTGCTGATAGTCTTCATAGTGATGATGTTGTGCTTTAAGGAGGCTGCGAATGCGGCGTTGTGGTTGGAGTATGATTTCGTCAAAGTGCTTGCACGTCTCAATGAGTGTTGAGACAGCTTCAGGCTCAACTGTCAGTGCCAATTTATCTAGATAACAAAGCAGCAAGCACAAGTTGATATTTTTGCTTCCATTATCCTGTAAAGCCAATAGCCGCGCCTGCATTTCAGGACGGCTATAAAATTCACAGGAAAATAGCCAAAAGTCTTGCCGACTTAACATATTTCTCCTGTTGCATCGAAGTGATTTTGCTTTTCTTCCAACTCCTCCAGCGCCATTAGTAGCGCTTCTTCGGTGTCATTGAGTTCTGGTGTCACGGTAGCTTGTTTTGCTAATAGTTCGCTTAATTTAGCCTTATTTTCATCGGTATATAAATTGTTGTCAGCGAGTGCGGTTTCAATTTCATCAGCCTGTTCGGTGAGCTTATCTAGCTGCTTTTCTAGCTTTTCAATCGACTTTTTAAGAGGTTGAGTAGCTTTTCTAAACTCTGCCTCAAGGCGTTTTTGCTCTTTTCTATTCGCATTGGAATGCTGTTTTGGTTCAGCCTCTGTGGTGGCTGACTTGGCTTGCTCTTTATTGGCATTCATCAGCCATTGATAATAAGCCTCTAAGTCATAACCAAACTGTGAAACGCTACCATTATCAACGAGATAATATTCGTCAGCAGTGTTTTTTAGCATATGACGATCGTGAGAAACCGTGACCATTGCCCCTTCAAAACCCTGTAATGCCATCACTAACGCATGTCGCATTTCTAAATCTAAGTGGTTGGTTGGCTCATCGAGTAGCAGTAGGTTTGGTTTTTGGTAGACCAGCATTGCCAGTACCAGCCTAGCTTTTTCACCACCTGAAAATGGCGCAACAGGCTCAAGTGCTTTATCACCGTGAAAGGCAAAACCACCCAAGAAGTCCCGAATGATTTGTTCTGGTGCTTTTGGGTCTAGCCGTTGGATATGAGTGACGGCACTGGCTTCAAGGTCTAGAGACTCCAGCTGATGCTGAGCAAAATAGCCGACATTTAGTCCTTGGTGCTGAAATACTTCACCTGCTTGTGGGGTTAAGTCGCCAGCAAGTAACTTAATGAGTGTCGATTTACCAGCGCCGTTACGGCCAAGTAAGGCGATTCGACTTCCTGGGACTAGATTAAGCTTTATGTCATGCAAAATGGTAATATCACCGTAACCTGCTTTAGCTTTCTCTAATGTCATTAGTGGGTTCGGTAAGCTAGTTGGCTCTGCAAATTCAAAATTAAAGGGTGAGTCGGCATGAGCTGGTGCAAGCATTTCCATGCGTTCTAGGGCTTTTACACGACTTTGTGCTTGTTTCGCTTTACTGGCTTTGGCTTTAAAGCGAGTAATAAACTTTTCTAGGTGCGCGATAGTTTCTTGCTGCTTCTCAAAAAGCGCTTGATGTTGTGCCATACGTTCGGCTTTTTGGCGCTCAAACTGAGAGTAGTGGCCCTTGTATACGTTGATTTTTTGCTGATCAATATGCCAAATCTCACCAACAACAGCGTCTAAGAACTCGCGGTCATGAGAAATGAGTACCAGAGTACCTTGATAGCCACGCAAAAAGCGCTCTAGCCAGTATACCGCATCTAAATCTAGGTGGTTGGTAGGTTCATCCAACAGCAATAAATCGGCATCGCGGATCAAGGCTTGTGCAAGGTTTAAACGCATTCGCCACCCACCAGAGAAGTCACTGACGGCAAATCCAATCTGCGCATTGCTAAAACCTAGGCCGTGAAGTAATTCTCCCGCTTTAGCTTCGATACTATAGCCTTTGATATTTTCTAGTTGTTGGTGAGCCTTTGCTTGGCCTTCACCATCGCCATCCTGTTCAGCTTGTTGTAGTTGTGTTCTAAGAGCGTAGTATTCAGGATGCCCTTGCAATACATATTCAAGTGCGCTGATAGACAGTGCCGGAGTTTCTTGTTTTACCGATGCAATAGACCAGTCTTTTGGAATGCTAAAATCACCAGAATCGAGTTGCAACTCGCCTTTTAGTAGTGCAAAAAGAGAAGATTTACCACACCCATTGGCGCCTACTAGGCCAGCTTTATGTTGGGGGTAAAGTGTCGCATTTGCCTGTTTGAGTAGTGTTTTACTACCACGAAGTAGCTCGATATCAGTGAGTTGAATCATAATTCTAAAAGTCTGTTTAAACTGTGTGCATGATAACACGGATCGGTTCGTTGACTTCAAGCGTATCAACACAAATAAAATTAGGATAAAATAACGGCTAATTGGTACCAATTGGTCTTGATACTTGCTCAGTTTGAAAGCGTAGATGAAACGCTAACGGCGCTAAGATTTATTATTTGGAACATCTAAATAAGAAATTTTTGTCAAGCTTGTATGGAGTAGGCAATTGGGCGTTAGCTGGATGCGGTAACGATGTTATCGACAAGGTTTTCTCGCTTCAAGATTGAAAGCTTAATTAAGTGAATTGGTATAACTCGGTATTCCTAGAGGTGTAGAGTTGAAAGTGAAAAAGCGCTTTATTGCGGGGGCATCATGTCCTAAATGCCAAAAGCTAGATGTCATGATGCTTTACAAAGAGCATGATGTGGAAAAGGTGGAATGTGTTGAGTGTGGTCATATCATGACACAACCAAAGGATGCGGTGCAGGCCTCCACACGCCAATTTGAGCAAGTCATTGGCGTGTTTACACCGGAGTAATCATTACTCCGGTCAGCATTGCTTTCATTAGTAATGCGGTGGCGGCGGCTCTTGGTGTTGCGGCATCAATCCAGGGTCTCTTCCTTCCTTCATTTTTTCAGCCAGCAATTCTATTTGCCTTTGCATTTTTGCAAGGCGTTGTTGGTGCGCCTTCAATTCTTCGTTTAATGTTTCTATAGTATCTTCTTGAAAGGCAAGCTTAGCCTCAAGCTCGGTAATTCGATTGTCGATTTCATTCATGGCTTTTCTACCTGCGCAAATTTTTCCAGCAGGCCGCTGGAGCTTTCAGTTAACAGTGCAGAGTCATTTTCTTGAAAGGCAACGTCAAACACGACCGCTGACTTCGGACGACTTCCTTCTCGTGGCTGCACGCGCCAAGTTTGTATGCGTTCACCATCGCTTACTCGCCATAAAGCCAGCTCGCGATTGGGGGAACCAGTTGCTAATAAAGACGCGTCTTGATTGAAGCGTACTGCACTGAAAATTTTCTGGCGAGCAATATACTGTAATTGTGCTTTAAGATCACCAGAAGTTAGTTGCCAAATACTGGCTTTTTTCATGCTGTCAGCTGTAAACGCAAAGCGCCCTTGTTCGTCTAGCGCAACTTTCGTGACTCGACTCGGATGATTAAAGCGATGAATGACTTGCCCTGTTCTGGTATCCCAAAAATAAGCTGCATAATCATTTCCTCCAGTTAACGCAAAGTGTCCGTTTGGGGACATGGCAATAGAGTTAATATTTTCTTGATGACCAAGGAACTCTATACGCCTACCGCTTTCTAAGTCGAGGTGGACAACAACGTTATCGCTACGAGCGTAGAGCACGTATCTGCCTGCATTGCTAATTGCGATGTCTCTGATGGTGCCTGATTCAATCTCGAAATATCCTAGGTTTTGGCCGTTCTCAAGGCTCCAAACAGCAAAGGTATTATCATTGGCTGTAACGGCAGTGGAGTTATCATTTGCCAGTGCAAGTGAGTGGATAAGGTCATCACTGGCATTAGAGTGACGCCATTGATATTTAAGGCCTTGCTCTTGATTATCCCAAAGTACGGCCCCATGCTCTATGGAGGAAACTAGGCTATAGTTGCCATCGGCAGAAAGTGCCGCTGAAAATGCGCCTCTGCTGGCGTGTTCAATGGTCAAAATAGACTTTGATATATCGGGGCCACAGCCCACTAATGCGCTAACGCCTAGCATAATTAAGCTAGCAAGGAGACTTTTCCACTTGATGTTGACGAGTTTGACCATAAATGGGGTAAATCCTCCTTAACTCCAAAGTCTACAACAGGTAAACTAAAGGCATTAAAAACAAGATATTATTTTGATACTAGCGTATTAAAAGCGTAATGTCGTTACGTAATAATGGCAAGCAAATGGATATTGGCATTCTTATTATAGAATGGTAATGTGGCTAGCACCTTTTCTTATTAATATAAAATTAACAATGACACCGAATATCAAGCTCTGTTGTGTGAGCATCAGCCTTGGTAGTAGGAAATGTCGGAGAGTGTAGAATGAAACAGACAATTAAACTGTCACTCGTTGCCGCTTCAGTATTAGCACTGGTAGCATGTAACAAACAAGCAGAAGAACAAAAACCAGTTGAAGTAAAGCTGGACACTGAATTACAACAGCAAGCGTACGGAATAGGTGCTTCTGTAGGTAACTTTTTACAAAAAGATCTAGCAGATAAAAAAGAGTTAGGCGTTGAGCTTGACCAAGAGTTATTAATGCGTGGTTTTAAAGACGCATTAGCTGGTGAAGCAAAGTTAGACGAAGCAAAGATCCGTGAAGTACTTACTGCACTTGATTCTTCAGTTCGTGAAAAGCAAGCTGCAAAAGCTGAAGCTGACGCTGAAAAGAATAAAGCAGAAGGTGAAAAGTACCTAGCTGAAAACGCGAAGAAAGAAGGCGTAAGCGTTACTGAGTCTGGTCTTCAGTATGAAGTGTTAAGTGAAGGTGAAGGTGCAAAGCCAGTTGCAACAGACATGGTTAAAGTACATTATAAAGGTACTTTGCTAGATGGTTCTGAATTTGATAGCTCGTATGCACGTAATGAACCTGCAAGCTTCCGTTTAAATCAAGTTATTGCTGGTTGGACTGAAGGTCTTCAGCTAATGACTGTAGGTTCAAAGTATAAATTTACTATTCCTTCAGAGCTTGCCTATGGCACGCGTGACCTTGGTAAGATCCCTGCTAATTCAACATTGGTATTTGAAGTTGAATTGTTAGATATCGAAGGCGAAGCTGAAGAGAAAGCAGCGGAGTAATAGAGGTACGTATTAATCTCTAAAGATCAATACGTACAATCAAAAAAGGTGAGTACTCTATGGCTCACCTTTTTTGTTGTTAGGACACCCGCACTTTAATTATTCAGTATGATTAGAATAAAGATTATCAATTAGCTCGTCTTCCAATTGGAAGCGTAGCTCTAATGTCTCACCTAATACAGACAAGTCATTATCAAACTCTGCAAGATCATGAGTTTCTTGATTTATCTCTGCGTATTTATCGTTGAAATCAAGCGCTGTGTCAGTTGTTTCTGTGATCCTTGGATACAGCGACTGTGCAAGCTTGGCACTTTCAGGTCCTTTCTCCTGACAAGCTTCGACGATGTTGTCATAAATCTCAAAGTGACCAGCTGAGAGGTAATCCATTAAAATTTGGCAGAATGATTGAATATCAACCTGCTCTGGCAGTGCTTTACCATTTCGTGTTGGTGAGCATCCTGCGACTTTATAATATAAAACCAATAGTTCCTGACGCTCTGCTAACCATGCATCAATTACACTATGGCTACCTCCCCATTTTTGTTGGGCTTGTTCTAACTGCGAAAGCATAGTGACTCTCCTTTAGCGGGTTACCTACCTCTATGGAAAGGGAAAGCGCACAAAAGGTCAACCAATTTTTTCTGAAAAAGCCGAAAAAGATCAAAAGATTATTGGTGTAATAATAGGGAATGTTAACAAATTCATGGAGATAAAAATAAAAAACCACCAAAGGAATTCTTTGGTGGTTCAAAATAGCAGTTTAGCTTGTTGCGTAATATTGTTATTTTTATAGTGAAGGTGTTTTGTTGTTATTTTTGTAACGCCATATTTTTATACCAATCTTTTAATCGTGTTGCAATCAGTTTAATTGTATGTTTATAGATTAATTTGTTAAGCACATGAATTTGTTCCTAATAAAGTATGCCTTAATCTAGATCATAGACCCAGATTCTTGGGGATAGTTTAGATAGTGCCCATGTGTACTTAGTGATACAATCGGCATAATTGATTTTTAGTATTGGAACTGAGACGCTATGAGCGAATTAAAAAACGATCGTTATTTACGAGCGCTATTAAAACAACCAGTTGACGTCACACCAGTATGGATGATGCGTCAAGCTGGTCGTTATCTGCCAGAGTATCGTGCGACAAGAGCACAAGCTGGTGATTTCATGAGCCTTTGTAAGAATGCAGAGTTAGCTTGTGAAGTAACGCTCCAGCCACTTCGTCGTTATCCACTGGATGCGGCAATTTTGTTCAGCGATATTTTGACAATTCCAGATGCAATGGGACTAGGGCTTTACTTTGAAACTGGCGAAGGTCCTAAATTTGAGCGTCCAATCCAATCACTAGATGATGTTAAAAAGCTACCTAAATTAGACCCAACAGACGAGCTTGGCTATGTAATGAATGCGGTGAGCACAATTCGTCGTGAGCTTAAAGGTGAGGTACCACTTATTGGTTTCTCAGGGTCTCCTTGGACGCTAGCGACGTATATGATCGAAGGTGGTAGCAGTAAAACCTTTGGTAAGATTAAGAAAATGGCCTTTGCTGAGCCACAAACATTACACCTACTACTGGATAAAGTCGCTGACTCAGTTATTGACTACCTTAATGCCCAAGTGAAAGCTGGTGCGCAATCGCTAATGATTTTCGACTCTTGGGGTGGGGTGCTAAGCCCACGTGATTACAAAGAGTTCTCACTACAATATATGCACAAGATTGTAGACGGTCTTATTCGTGAAAATGACGGTCGGAAAGTACCTGTGACATTATTTACGAAGAACGGCGGTCAATGGATTGAAGCTATTGCAGCGACAGGCTGTGACGCGGTTGGTCTTGATTGGACAATTGATATTGCTGATGCGAAGCGTCGTGTCGGTGACAAAGTCGCGTTACAAGGCAATATGGATCCGTCAATGCTACATGGAACACACGACCGTATTCGTGAAGAGGTGCAGCATATTCTAGCGGGCTTTGGTGAAGGTAACGGTCACGTATTTAACCTAGGCCATGGCATTACACCTGATGTTGACCCAGAAAACGCGGGCGTGTTTATTAATGCTGTACACGAGTTTAGTCGTCAGTACCACAAATAAGTTAGACCAATCACAGTCAGTGTAGGCGAGCTAACTTTAGGTTTATAAAACTTTCCTTGTCTCTAAATCCAGAGGCAAGGAAAGTTTTTCTCACTTCAGCATAGACCAGTTAATAAAGATAATTGGTATAAAACATCAGTGATTGGTTTTCTCAGTTATTTACTCACAGTAGGTTGAGCGCCATCGGAACCACCACCTTGTGGTTTAATCGTCATCTGGACATACTGAGCTCTAGGTTGAGCACCATCACCGCCATTGCCACCACCAGAAACTTGCTTGAGCATTGTTGGCTTAAGGTTGAGGATGTTTCTCTTCTTTAATTTCATATTGTTTTCCTTTTTATATAAATATATGAACAGACAAAATATGGTGTGATTAGCGACTTGGCTGATCGCCATCACCAGTAGAACCAAAAGGGTTTAGGTGTGAGTCAGGGTTGTGTACTTTCACTCTGGATGGTTGATCACCATCACCTACGGTACCGCTACCGCCATAAACCTGTTTTAACTGCAATGTGAGGATGTTTTTTAACTTTTTCTTTTTTAATTGCATTGTCATTTCCTTAACCTTGTACCTGTATTGGTTTCAATACGTTAACTCAATTGAATTTTGATAGCAATAAGCTTTGTGTTAAAAAATGAACAATAGCAAGGCGGCGCAAAGAACGATTATGTGGTGGTTAACTTATTGATTTAAAAGAAAGGCAGTCATATAGAAGGAGACTGCCTGTATTGGAAGTATGGGTGTTACTTAAATAAAGCGTCGATAGTGCCCTGAGCAAGTGGGTGGTACCCAGGTCGTGCTTGCTGGTAGACACGATAAGCCCAGTCACGCTTGCCATTGTTAATGAGTGATTTGTATAAATTCACGATAAGCTTGCGACGACCGATACTTACCAGATGCTTTTCAAGATCTGGGTAAATAGCCTGATAGCCGTTACCTACTGCTAGCATGTACCACGCAAACGCGCGTTCTGCATTGGTCGATTGTGTTAGCTGAAATGCTTTGTCCAATGCTTCCATGCGTTCGATGGCAAGATCTCTTGGTAAGTTATTAATAAAGTGCAGCCATTCATGTACCGTCCAAGCATCGGTTGGTAGGTCTGCAAGTGTTTTTTCATCTTTTAGCCAAGCTTGAGTGAGCGCATCCACTTTTTCGAAAGCATCAGAAGTAGGATTTGGGGCGTCGCTTGGTAAACCTGGCTCATAGATCCATTCTTTGGCTTTTTCTAAGCTCACGATACCAGGATATTGCTGTAGCAAGTTTTTGTCTAAGTAAGCAACAAACTCATCGGTAGTCAGAGATTTAAAAGAGAAGGTGTTAAAGTAGGTTTTAACAAACTTGTCGAACCTGTCACGACCAAACTTTTCCTCAAGATAGATAAGGAATAGTTGCCCTTTTGTGTAAGGTACTGAGCTAAACGCATCGTCAGGATCGCGACCATTAAGCTCCAAATTCATGCGTGTATCAGGAGCCGCGATGGTTTTTAGTTGAGCGCGTAGGCTCGCCGTATCCAGCGCCTGCTCCATCACCGCACGGTCACGACCAAACACTTCTTCCATAATGCGGTTTTCAACGTAAGAGGTGAACCCTTCGTTTAGCCATAAGTCCTCCCATGTCGCATTGGTGACTAAGTTGCCAGACCAAGAATGTGCTAACTCGTGTGCGATTAGGTTTACTAAGCTTTTGTCGCCGGCCACAACGGTTGGTGTGATAAATGATAGGCGCGGATTTTCCATACCACCAAATGGGAAGCTAGGTGGCAACATGAGCAGGTCATATCTACCCCAAGCGTATTCACCGTACATGGCATTGGTTTTGTCGATCATCGCTTGCGTATCGTTAAATTCTGCGACCGAGGCATCAAGAATTTGTGGCTCTGCAAAAATTGCAGTTTGGTGTGACATTTCTTTATATTCAAGATTACCTGCACCAATAGCGATCAAATAGGGTGGTATTGCTTGCGGCATATCAAACCAATAATCGCCATCTTTGATAAATGCGCCAGTATTATCTGCACTCATTACCGCGCGTACATCTTTAGGTGTTTGCACTCGAGCTGAATAAGTGACGCGCATTGCTGGCGTATCTTGCACGGGGATCCAACTACGAGCATGAATAGCTTGAGACTGGCTATACATAAATGGGTGAGACTTACTTGCGGTTTGCTGCGGTGTTAACCACTGCAAGCCAGATGCAACAGGCAAACTGTTGTAGTAAATACGCGCTTTCTTAGCTTGCTCTTTAAAGTGAATAGTTAACTTTGCACCTTTCACATCATCGCGCTTGGCGAGATCAAACTTGGCGGTATGCCAGTTGCCACTTTTGCCTTGATACATCACTTTGTCGATTTCGAGATCGCGTGTATCGAGTACTAACGTTGTAGCCTGACTGTTTTGCCAGTCTAGTGTATGTTCAACAAACCCCTCTAGTTGCTTATCATCAAAATCAACATCGAGGTCTAAATGCAGGTGAGTGGTGATGACGTCGTTAAGATTGGCATAAGTGTGCTCGTCAACAGCTGCATTTACATTAGCAGTGTGGACAAGGCCAGCCATGGCAAGACTGAGTGTCAGTGCAGAAAGTTTAGTCATAATGCTGCTCTTATAAAATAATATTCCCAATTAGAATGGCTAACATAACTAATTTCTTACTATTTAAACAGCATAAGCCGATAGGTAACGTAAAATGCTGGGCAAGATGACATTAATGCGCAAGTCAGGGCAATGCGCTACACTAGCGTCAGTTTAGTTTATATCAACAAGGTGCTGCAGTGATTAGTTTGCAGTCTTATCACACATTTTCACTACCATCAGGTTGTGAATCACTTATTGTTATTGAAGACCCAAAGGAGCTCGTTCAGCTCAACTATGACCAAGCTTTCTTTTTACTTGGAGAAGGCAGTAATACGATTTTTCTTGAAGATTATGCTGGTGTGGTGATTAAGCTTGCGACCTCAGGTGTCAATATTGAGGCTCGGGATGACCACTACTTAATTCGTGCGGCTGCTGGTGAGAATTGGCACCAATTGGTATTAACGCTACTCGAACAAGGTATTGGCGGCCTAGAAAATCTTGCTTTGATCCCCGGCACGGTTGGTGCTGCACCGGTACAAAATATCGGCGCCTATGGTGTCGAAGTATCACACTATATCACTGCGGTTAAGGGCTTTGACATCACTCAAGGACACTTTACGACACTGAGCAGTACGGAGTGTCAATTTGGCTATCGAGATTCGGTGTTTAAGCATCGTTTAAAAGACAAGTTTATTATTACCGAAGTCACGTTTGCATTGCCCATATGTTGGCAGCCAAAGTTAAGTTATGGCCCTTTGCAAAACCTCAGTGGTGCTACAACTGCAAAAGATGTGTGTGATGCAGTAATTGCAATACGAAACAGTAAGCTTCCCGATCCTTATAAGCTTGCTAATGCTGGGAGCTTTTTTAAAAACCCGATTGTTGATAAGGCGTTTGCTGTGCAATTGCAATCTATGTTTCCAGACATGCCTGTATTTAAAGTAGATGAAAATAATGTAAAGCTCGCAGCTGGCTGGTTGATTGACAAGGCCGGCCTCAAAGGATGCCAGCGTGGCACTATCCGTGTATACGAGCAGCAAGCGCTAGTATTGGTACATGAAGGTGGCAGTAGTGGGGCGGATCTGAAGCAGCTAGTTAGCCACATTCAAAGAACCGTTTGGCAAAAGTTTGCGGTAAAGCTGGAACATGAAGTGCGACTTATCGCAAAGCAGGGGGAGTGTCAGTTGCAAAGTGTGGAATGTCATGAAAACATCTGATCATAAAAAGCAAACAATTTTAGCGGCACTAAATCAAGGCACATTTATCTCTGGACAGGAGTTAGGTGAGCAGCTTGGGATCAGTCGTGCAGCTATCGCCAAACATATTACAGCACTGCAAGACATGGGAGTGGACATCTTTCGGGTTAATGGTCGGGGGTATAAACTCAATTACAGTTTGCCACTGATCAATCAAAATAAGTTAAATAGCCTTTGGCAGCAACAGTTTCATACGGATTGCCCCATTGAGTATCATGCGATTGTTGATTCTACCAATAGCGAATTAATGCGACGTCTACAAAGTGACCTTAATATGGCTTCTGGTCATGTGTTGGTAGCTGAAATGCAGCAAGCCGGAAGAGGGCGCAGAGGTCGAACATGGCAATCACCATTTGGTGCAAACCTTTATTATAGCTACTACTGGATGTTTGATGCTGGTATGCAAGCGGCAATGGGATTATCTATTGCTGTTGGCTTAGCTGTTTATGACGCATTGAAGGTATTGTATGGGATTAATGTCGAACTAAAATGGCCAAATGACATTTATCTAAACCAACACAAACTAGCGGGTATCTTGGTAGAACTTGAAGGGCAAGTTGAAGGTCCTTGTCATTTGGTAATAGGAATAGGACTGAATATCTGTATGCCAGAATCAGCATCTAAGCATATTGATCAAGCGTGGACAGATCTGCAAACACACATAGGCTCAATTGATAAAAATCAGCTTGCGGTGCAGCTAACTCATTCTTTATCTGAGCGCCTCGTGCAGTATAAAGAGTCAGGACTTAAGGAAATGGTTTCCCAGTGGAACAGGTTAAATGCTTTCAAAGGTGAGCTTGTAACACTAAGTACAGGTCAAAGACAGTGGTGCGGTATTTGCGAAGGTATTGACGCACAGGGCGGAATACTGTTGAGACAAGATGGTGAATTAAAAGCTTTTTATGGTGGCGAAGTTTCGCTAAGAAAGGTGACATCGTGAAACTGCTAATTGATGTGGGAAACACCGCTGTAAAATATGCGGTTGCTGATGAAGACAACATTCGCGTAGTAAAAGAGAATGATATTGAATGGCATAAAATAACATCCATTATTTGTTCACAGGTAGGTAAAGGAACAAATTTACAAGCAATTAATAGCCGAGCTGCTGAGTTTGCAATTCCGCTAGAGCAGGCTTATGTATCTTCAGCACGGGCTGGTGTTACCTGTGCATACCCTGCATTTCAGAACTTGGGAATTGATCGCTGGCTGACTGTACTTGCAGCTCATGCGCTTTATCCAACACAAGATGTAATTGTAATTGACTCAGGTACTGCGACCACTGTAGATGTCGTTACCGCACAGGGACAGCATCTAGGTGGTTGGATTGTACCTGGTCTCGATTTGATGACTACAAGTATCACCGCCCGAGCAGAACGCGTTTTTTGTGATGATAACACGCCTTTTTTAGCTGAATTTGCGAAAAATACACCAGAGGCAGTTAAAAATGGAGCATTAGCGGCAACGATTGGCTTAGTTCAGAGCGCAAAGCTGCAATTAGATAACAAGTCTGCGTTGGTTTTATGCACCGGGGGTTATGGAAAATTGATAAAGCAGCATGTGGATCTTGCTGTTTTTGATGACCTGTTAGTATTCAAAGGGCTCTTGGTTTGGTGGAAAAACCCACAATAATTCTAAAAATGTCATGGTTTTGGCTTAAATGTGAGCACTTGAACAATAAATTTAAACTTTTTTGCATATTCCTGTTGCATCAAGTCAGCGGTTGCTCTAATATCTCGCCCCGTACTAAAGCAGTGCCGACTTAGCTCAGTTGGTAGAGCAACTGACTTGTAATCAGTAGGTCATCCGTTCGACTCGGATAGTCGGCACCATCTTTTTACCCTATTTTATAGGATGCTTTAGGAAAGAATTTTTACGTGGAGGGGTTCCCGAGCGGCCAAAGGGATCAGACTGTAAATCTGACGGCTCTGCCTTCGCTGGTTCGAATCCAGCTCCCTCCACCACTTTATTCTTGACGGTTAGAGGTAGTTAAGAACAGGTTCCTAAAGCGGGCATCGTATAATGGCTATTACCTCAGCCTTCCAAGCTGATGATGCGGGTTCGATTCCCGCTGCCCGCTCCAGTTCGTCTGGCGTGCTGATATAGCTCAGTTGGTAGAGCGCACCCTTGGTAAGGGTGAGGTCGGCAGTTCAAATCTGCCTATCAGCACCAGTCTCCGAAGAATCTTCTCAAATACTTCCTTTGAATTGTCGAAAAAATATTTATAATAGACTGAATAATTCTAGTCCACATTCGTCGTGGATTATTTTTATATGTAATCTAGATACACAAAACTTATAGGTTTCGTCATGGCAAAAGAAAAGTTTGAAC
>NZ_RCSQ01000053.1:0-20474 GCF_004103255.1 Pseudoalteromonas sp. PS5 | reverse complement strand
TTTTTAACGCAGTTAGCTTCAGATTTACTCCTTCAAATCAAGCAAGTATTAAAGATAATTGGTATTAAATAAATCTAGTAAAAGCAAATAGATGTACCATACTAGAATGGCGAGTTTATACTTGGCACAACGTTACTTTTGTTGTCATATTCCTGTTTTTTAACACTTTTACCAATCGTATTTGAAACCGACTGGTAGTACACATTTAAGGTTCTCTTTCGTTGAATAACGCAACCTTTACAGAGAAACGCCGCTTTATTGTGAAGTTAGGCAAAATGCTTCATAAATACGGCACCCCTGCCTATCGGCTCGAAGCACACTTAATGGAAGTTGCCACTCACTTAGGGTTAAAGTCTTCTTTTGTTATGTCCCCAACATCCGTCACATTTGTGATTTGGACTGAAGGCCATGAAGAAGAGTACACTCATGTGGCACGGGTTGACCCAGGCGATCATGACTTAGGCTCGCTTGCTGATACTGATGGCGTAGTAACTCGAGTGCTATCCGGAGAGTTATCACTGCAAGAGGCAGAGCAATGCCTCGAAGCCATTTTGCATGCCCAGCCCCCATATAATAAACTCCTCACTGGACTTGCTTTTGCTACTTCTGGTGGTGCGTTCGCAATGCTAATGGGCACCAGCTGGAACGACGTCGTGTGGTCAGCATTACTTTCCTTGTTGGTGTTTTTGTTTGTACTTTGGGCGAGTATCTCCAAGCGCGTGACCCATATGCTTGAGCCTTTGGTTGCCATTGTTTCGGCTGTAGCTGCCTGCGCAGTCTCTGTGTATATCGATCCACAAATAAATATCCGTTTGGTTGTGCTATCGGCGATTATCGTGTTTATTCCAGGGTTAGCACTCGCACTTGGATTTGCTGAATTATCAGCTCGGCATTTGGTCTCTGGAACCGCTCGAGTCATGGACTCGATCATGTTGCTGTTTAAGCTCTATTTTGGTGCTTTTTTAGGTATCACGCTAGGGTTTGCGTTATTCGGGAAAGTCGATTTTGTCCAACCCCTACCATTACCAAGATGGACAGCGTGGCTTGCTGTGCTTTTGCTTTGTAGCAGTCTTGTGGTGATATTTAGAACTAAATTAAGACATGCGAGTTGGTCGCTAGCATCAGGTTTTATTGCTTATGCAGCAAGCATCAGCTCTGCGGTTTACTTTGACTACGCACTTGGTACGTTTGTCGGTGCATTTGCAGTGGGTGTCTTTAGCAATATCTTTAACCGCGTTGTCAACGCTCCAGCTTCTATTGTTGCAATGCAAGGTTTGATTGTACTGGTCCCTGGTTCTAAAACTTATATTGGACTTAATTCACTGATCGAAGGCCAAAGCTTTGTCCATGCGGATCATATTGGCCAACAAACCTTCTTAATATTTATGTCTCTTATTGCTGGCCTTATCTTCTCAAACGTTGTGCTGCCACCTAAAAAGAGCTTATAACGTGTAAAAAGAACTGGAAAGGTGACTTTCCAGTTCTTTGTAGTTGTGAATGTTAACAAAAGACTAAGCAAAATCATTCAAGTAAACTTAACTTAAACTACAAAACCTCCAACTTAACTTATTTTATATCTATATATTTCAGTACAATGGTAATTATTGAAGTAGAAATCCATTGAATTCACAACTATTCATTTCAATTCAAGATTTAACAAACCCCGCTGGTGTTTAATCTTTCTCGAGGTCAACCTCTCAATCACAAGTAATACCAATTATCTTAACTAAGTGGTCTATTTTGAGGCGAGAAAACTTTGTCGATAACAAGGCAAGAATTTTGCTATTTAGTTGCTCTAAATAAGAAATTTTTAACGCAGTTAGCGTTAGATTTACTCCTTCAGACTGAGCAAGTATTAAGGCTAATTGGTATAGGCACTCAAGGGGAATGTATGTTTCGCAATAATAAGAAAAAACTAGTAGTCTTAATCAGCCAATCTTTGCTCGGCTCGGTACTTTTTACACCAGGTATAGCGCTCGCTGAAGAGAGCAATAATCAAGAAGCAGCTAAAAATGGTGAAGTTGAAGTTATTCAAGTCAGAGGGATCCGTGGCAGCGTTGTTCAATCACTCAATACTAAAAGATACTCTGACGCCATTGTCGATGCAGTAACTGCCGAGGATATTGGTAAATTTCCAGATCAAAACGTTGCCGAATCGCTACAACGCATTACCGGTGTTTCAATCACCCGCAGTTTTGGTGAAGGTGAGCGCGTTAGCATTCGAGGCACAGGTGAAAGCCAAAACCGAACCTTATTAAATGGTCAAGCCGTTGGTTCAGCAGATTGGTGGACCAACTCAGCGGCGAGTCGTGGTTTTAACTATACAATGTTACCCTCAGAAATTATTTCTGGGCTTGAAGTTTACAAATCACCCGAAGCCGATATTGATGAAGGTTCTATTGGCGGCACCGTGATTGTGAGAACACGTAAGCCACTTGAGTTAGAGGCAAATAAAATTGCAGGTTCAATTATCGCACAGCACAGCGAAGTATCAGGTGAAACCGATCCGCAACTATCCGCTATGTACAACTTTAAAACCGATGATGAATCTTTTGGTGCATTAATTTCTGTTGTTCGCCAAGAACGTAACTTGCGCCGCGATGGTATTGAAGCATGGTCTTGGACATATCGTGATATCACACTTGAAGATGGTACCGTCGTCGACAATGTATACAGCCCTGGCGGTGGCGGCTCAGCTATGTTCTCACAGCAACGTGTGCGCACGGGCATAAACCTCGCCCTGCAATATCGTCCAAGTGAAAATATGGACATTGTATTCAATGCCTTAGACTCTACACTAGAAGCCGATAATGAAAACCAAAACTTCCTTTGGTTACCCGGTTACGGCGGCTCACAATACACTGACATTACCATTATCGACCACCCCGTAGTTGGCAAGATGGCCGTTGGTGGTACGCTTGGCTTATCTCCAAATGCCAATAATATTCTGGATGAGACCAAAGTACGTAACTCTGAGCTCAAAACCAAGTCGTACGACTTAAAAGTTGAACATCAAGGACAACTTTGGGAATCGTCATATCACTTAGGTTACACAGAAGGTTCGGGGGGGTCGCAAGCTGATCGCTCCGTTGGCTGGGAAGGTAATTATGTTCACAGCTTTGATACGTCACAAGTAGAAGATGTAAAAACCAGTTATGCCGCCGATCCAAACGACGGAGAGAAGTGGAATTTAGGTTTTTTACGCTATGACAGTAATGATGCCAAAGATGATGAAACTTACTTTCAAGCCGATTTTAAGCGTCCAATTGATGTTGCCATCTTCAGCCAGATCAAAGTCGGCTTTAAATACCGTGACCACAGCCGCTTTAATACCAAACACACCACAGACAATCGTACCGACTTAAACTGGAGTCTGGCTGACTACTCCAAAGCCATGCCATCTGATTATCTATCAGGCATAGGCTCTTCAGGCACAACACGCAGCTATGCGATTACTGATCCGGACAAAATACGCCAAGAAGGTGATGCACTAGGTTGGAATTACCGAGTATTGAAGGCCAGTACTTTCGATATCAATGAAAAAATTACCGCAGGCTACATTAAAGCGAACCTGGATGCAGATGGTCTACGCGGTAATTTAGGTGTAAGACTTGTAAATACCAAACAAACCTCATCCGCGTTTGCAGGTGAGTCAGGTGCTGAGGTCTGGACAACGGAAGAAAAGGACTACTTCGACATTCTTCCAAGCATTAACTTGGCAATTGACTTAGATGATGATTTATTAATGCGCTTTTCTGCGGCACGAGTTATGTCTCGCCCAGATTACGCCGATATGACCGCATCAACTTCATACAACCTAGAAACACAAACCGGCACTGGCGGTAACCCTGACATCGACCCCTATCGAGCGACGCAGTTTGATACCGGTATCGAGTGGTACTTTAGCGACGCAGGCCTTTTTTCTGCGGTATTTTTCTACAAAGATATTCAGTCGTTTATCGAGAGCCAACCAGCACTTGAAACTCACGAAGGTAAAGAAGTGCTGATCAGCCGCCCTGTTAATGGGAAAGCAGGCCGCATTCAAGGCCTAGAAATCGGTTATCAACAAGAGCTATACGAAGGTTTTGGCGTTGCCGCTAACTATACCTATGTTGATGGTGAAGCAAAAGATGATGAAGGTAACGACATCACTATCCCTGGTAACTCTGAGCATACCGTTAACCTAAGTTCTTATTATGAAAACGAATTCATTAGTGCCCGCATCTCATACAACTTCAGAACAGGGTATGATACCGGTCGAGACTGGCCAGGATACATTGACGATTATGGTCAAGTAGATGCCAACCTTACCTATAACTACAACGAGAATGTGGCGTTTATTCTTGAGGCCATCAACTTGACTGATGAACATACATTTAGCTATCAGGAAGAGGGAGTTGAACAAGCACTGACCGGTGTTTATGCCGATGGAAGGCGCTTTAGCGCAGGAGTTAGATTTAACTTCTAACTCTGAAAAGTGAATGAAACTTTTACCACTAAATCTGGTCTTACTAGTTGCATAGGAATAGTTTCATGACTCGAATTAAGTCGCTTCCAAGCTAACACAGGTTCGACTTAGTAAACTCCCTGCCCGGAGTTCCAAAAAGCTGATAGCATTTGCTATCAGCTTTTATTATTTAAATTTCCTTTATATTATGGTTATATAGCGTATTCAAAATGACCATAGCAACCCCACAGAGCAGGCCAAGGATGAGTAATCAATAAAATGCGCAACAATCTCATTTCTGGGCTTATTTTTTCATTTTTTCTAGGTATGAGCTGGCTAACAAAAGCCGATCTTTACGACGCCACCCTTGCCTATCAAAACGAAGAATTTACTCTCGCATTTTCAAAATTCAGTCGCTTAGCGCAATTAGGAAATGCTGACGCTATGTATAATCTTGGGGTGATGTACTTGTATGGGCAAGGCACCGAACAAAGTGCTGCAAATGCCTTTGTTTGGTTTTCATTGGCTAAAGAGTTTGGTATCGCTGAAGCATTCCAAACTGCACAACTTGTTTTGCAACAGTCAAACGACCAAAGTGGCCTAAAGGACTTTTTAAAACTTCAAAAAAGCCGCTTGTCAAACACCTACTTGCTTGATTCAACGCTCACTAAGCTTAAACAACACAGTACTACACCAACACTGAGTAAAACCCACGATGTTTTACCTGAATATCCAGATGAAGCGGTAAGACAAGGGATTGAAGGCTGGGTTTGGTTGGAATTTGACATCGACCAAAGCGGTAAAGCAACCAATATTGAGGTTATTGACAGCTACCCAAGACATGTATTTACTGCAAGTCTGCTAAATGCTGTGGAGAAGTGGCGATATACGGGTTCAAAACAAGCACACACGTTGATCTACCACTTTGCAACGCATAAAGATGAGCAATATCGCGAAACTTTGGCTATTCAAAAAAAGGCTTACGAAAAACAACTAAGGCAGAATATCGACGCTGCGGAGCGTGGTGTGGCGCAAGTACAATACTATATTGCTAACTGGTTGAGTATGAAAGAGTACAACGCCTATCAGTTACTGCGCTACCATTGGCGTTCTGACGAACCGATGAATGAGCTCTATCTCGCTGCCGCCAAAAATGGCTTGGACTTGGCACAATATCGCTTAGCTACTCAGCTTATTAATGCAGGAGCACATCAGCTTGGTGTACTCTGGCTCGAACACGCAGCACAGACCATGGATATTGCAAAATATCGTTTAGCAACTGTGCTGCTTAACAACGGTGAACCTCAAGATGTTCCTCATGCACTACAGGTACTCATCGAGGCATCGAATAACGGCCATTTACGCGCCACACTGTTATTAGTAAATACGTATTTAACTCGCCTCAGCGACAAAGCTCAGGCCAAGGCTTGGCTGCACCATGGTCGCACCATCGATCCCGAACACCCTGAACTGCTGTTACTTTTGGCACGGCTTGCAGAGAATCAGGCAGAGGCCAAAAAGCTTGCTTCTCAAGCATTAAAGTCAGCATCTCAGCGCAATTGGAGTAGTCATGCAATACACGTATTCCTGCAAAAGCTTGCTAACTAACAGCATCTATTTAGCGCTTCGCAACATTAATGCCTTCACCTGTTACCGTACTCCAATAACACGATGTCGCTTTCATAGTTGTTGATCCGATTGAATATTACGTGCCTGCCATCAAAGCTTGCTAGTATCTGTAGCTCGCTAACCCCTGCATAAAGGTGTAATCCAATAGATTGAATTTCTTCAACCTTATTTGCACTACTTAAATAGCGGTAAAGCACCAATTGATGACCTCTTTTTAGTACAAAGTAAACTCCATCTCTATAAACTGCCGGTTGGTAGAGCGATAAAGATCCGCGTAACTGCTCAATATCAAATATCTCAGCGAGTGCCGTAATTAGGTATTCCCTAACTTGTTCTTTATACCCTACAAAACTAGAATTCTTTTGAGTAAGAGGTAGATCAGGGAAATAAGTCGCCAAAGGCTGTTGCTCACTGCGCCCTTGAGATACGGTAAATTGCCATGCCTGCCATTTTGCTTCCATAGCAGGCTTCGCTCGATAATACAGCTTTCTACCATCCTGTGACCAATGCAAATCAGCAATTTCGGTAAAGTTATCAACTACTTTTTTAACTTCTTTAATAAAAGAGCTGATTAAATACACTTTATGCGACTTTGATAATACAGCGAGATACTCGTTATTAGGCGAAAGTAATAACAGAATAGGCACTTCCCCCTGGGGCATGGTTCCAAGCAAACTAGACGTTGGTCGAAAAGCATGTTTATGCCACAACTCAAATTGTGGCGCATCATTATTTTTGGTTGTCACCGAAGCATACACAAAATGCGCACCATCACCAGATAAAGCAGCAAGTAAATCCATCCTTGCGGGCGACGTTAACTGCTTTTGCGCCGCTTTGTTTCGTGAGTCTACGTCAAGCTGATAATAGTTTATCTCAGCTACCCCCTCAGTGTGCGCCGAAACACGTAACTGCGCATTTACATCAATTTCAGATATCACGCCAAATCCAGAGTATAAAACTTGTTGAACGCGACCTTTAAGTACACTCAAGTTTTGTTTGGCAAGCATGATAGTATCGTCCTGATACCCATGGCTCAGCGCGGAAAAAGACTGTTTAGAGAGCGTGATTTTTTGGTTTTCAGACTCTGTAAGTTGATTTAGGTTGAGCTGATAAACCCCCTGCTCTTTTATCTGATACAACAGCGTTTGTTGATCCACTTGGTAATGTGTTACGTCGCGAATAGGTAACGCAACGATGTTGATCACCATAGGGTTATTGTCTGCAAAAGTAACCTCTACAGATTGCAGATAGGTTCCGGCTTTGTCCCAAGATTTAGTGATAAAATGGCCTGCTCGATATTCAAACCAAGGCGCTGAGTCTTGTGCACTATTACAATTGCCAAGCACGCTATCGCGCGCGAGTCGCCACATTTCTATTGGGCCTTTGACGTGTAACGCCCGTACTTCGCAGGAAACCGGATCCGAACGCGAATAAATCAGCCAATTACCATCTAAAGACCAGCTTGCCGACTCTTCACTATACCCACTGTTTTTAATGGTATGGGTTGTTTTGGTCTCAAGATCATAGACTGCAAGATCAAACTGATCAGCGCCCTCTGCTAAATAGCTGTATGCCAAATATTTACCATTTGGAGAAAAGCTAACAAACACTTCAGCACCTGGGGAGGACGTGATCCGAGTAGCAGAGACTGGATCTTGTTGAACGTCACTTTGCCACTGCTCAGCGATGAATAACGCAAGTACAGTTACCAGTAAACCAATAAAAAATCCGAGCAAAGCAAACTGTACACCGCGCCCACGAGACAGCTCCTCTATTTGCTCAAGTAACGTCGGGGCTTTTTCAATTTGCGCAATACACTGATAACCTAGGCGCGGTACTGTTTTAATTATTTTTGACTCGCTTGAGCTGTCACCAAGCAGCTTACGTAGCTGTACCACCAGCTGGCTCACAGAATTATCACTGACAATAGTACCCGGCCACACCGTGTCTAAAATGACTTCCCGACTGACCGCCTGCCCCTTATTGGCAATCAACAGACGCAATAGTACAGCATGCTTCGCTTCGATGCTTCTCCAAGAACCGTCAACACATACAGATAAATTACTCAGGTCAACAAGTATCTCATTGATTAAAAAACGTTTATCTAAGCTTTCAATCATCAACCACTAAAAATTTGTGAAACTATGGTTAGGCTCGTAATAAAAGCGTATTATGAGCATTAACTAAAGGTAACTTACTCGTATTATAAGTTGAGCACAATGTCAGCATCTCTCATCCGAACCGTTTCTTGTTGTGTATTATTTATTACAACTGCAAGTGATGCCGTTGAGCAAAATCAGACTGCTGAAAACTCCATAGAACGCATCGAAATTCGTGCCTTCCATGACAGCGTTGTCAAGTCTCTCAGTAATAAACGCCACAATCAACAAGTTTCAAATACGATCAGTGCTGAAGACATCGGGAAGTTTCCGGATAAAAACGTCGCAGAGGCGCTGCAACGGATCACTGGTATCTCACTCTCTCGAGCACAAGGTGAAGGTGAACGGATCGGCGTGCGCGGCACAACCCCTGAGCAAAATAGAACCTATTTGAATGGCCAATATCTCGCCTCGGCTGACTGGTGGATCTCAAGTCAGCCAAGCCGAGGTTTTAACTTTATCTTATTACCCAGTGAAATCGTTTCCAGCCTAGAGGTATTCAAGACACCACAAGCTATGCAGGATGAAGGCTCACTAGGTGGCGCAATCAATATAAAAACCCGCGACCCTCTGTTTACACCTTCAGGCTATGGCGTTACAACAGCCCAATTCCAATACAGTGACTTAAGCGATAAACTCGACCCACAACTATCTGCAATTTACAACTACCATAGCAAAAGTGGCGATTATGCAGTGCTTTTTACTGCGACACGACGAGATCGCAGCCTCAGGCGCGACGGCTTAGAATCTTGGGGATGGCACGATAGGACGTTATACCAAGGTGATAATGATACTTGGTATGCCACCCAGCAGAGCCCACAAAATAAAAGCCAGACGTTATGGTTTCCAGGGGGTGGGGGATCTGCGATTTTTCAGCAGCAAAGAGAGTTGCACGCTTATACAGTCAATGCCGCGTTCCAGCTTTCCCCGCGGCTTCGATTAAATAGTCACTTACTTTATTCTCATCTAAACGCAGACAATAACAATCAAAACTTTCTCTGGCAAAGTGCAAAGTCTATTGACCTAGGCGGCGGGGTAACCCATTTACAAGTACAAGATGCTACTTTGGTGAGCGGCCATTATTTACCCACAGCTGCACTGTTCAATACCAGCATGGAAGCCATTTGGCGAGACTCGCAGGTCAGCACAAAAAGTGCCCACCTAGACTTGGTCTATGATGGCATTTATTGGTCAAGCCAGTTTCAAGTCGGTCTAAGCCAAGGTTCAGGCGGTACCAAAGAAGACGTCACCTCACAATTTTCTGCTAACACCCAGTTTCATGTTGATACATCAATGCGAAAAAACATCGTTGCAAGTTATGGTATTTCACCGTTAGATGCACCAAGCTGGTTTATCACCGAAGCTCGAAATGACAGCCAAGATGGCAAAGATAAATCATACTTCGCGCAAGCTGATTTTGCGTACGATATCGACTTTAAACAGCTCGACGCGATTAAATTTGGTGTTAAATTCAAAGACCATCAACGAGACTTTTTGCGCTATCGCTCCAAAGATGGAGGGCTTGATGGTCTAGCCGGTGAGCTTGGCACTACCCTGGCCGCCTATCCGGGCACTTTTGTGGATGATTATTTGCGCGGCGTAGGTAGTGACAACACTTTAAAAAAGTACAGTTTTGCAGATATTGCACTGCTTGCCAAAGACTTTAATACGCTCAATTTTGAACAAGAAATAGAAAAAGCCAGTCGTTTTCATATTACAGAAAAAACCGCCGCTGCTTACGGTCAAATGCAACTCGCTGGTGAATCCTATGCTGCCAACATTGGGGTTCGAGTGGTCAAAACCTTTCAAGACTCTGGCGCATTTAAGCGTGTCGCCTCCCCCATCGATGCGCCAGACAGCTATATTTGGCATGAAGAATCTCGGGATTACAGCGATATTCTACCCAGTGCCAATATCAAGTTTGACTTAAGCGAGAGCCTAATTAGCCGTTTTTCCATTGCACGCGTCATGTCACGAGCGCAATTTCACCATCTTATGCCCTCCACCAATTACAACGTGACGCAAGCTCAAGGACAAGGTGGTAACGCCAATCTAGATCCATATAGAGCAGCGCAATTTGATGTCAGCCTTGAGTGGTACTTTGACGATGCTGGGCTCGCCTCAATCGCGCTATTTAACAAAGAGGTGGAATCCTTTATTGAGTTTGAACGAAAACTTGAGCGTCATGAAGGCATTTTAATGTCTATCGATAGACCCAATAATGGCGCTGGCGGCAATATCCGTGGCGTTGAACTAAGTTATCAGCAAACACTTGCGTACGGATTTGGGCTAATCGCCAATTACACCTACGTTGATGGAAAACGTGATAACGCTGAAGTTGGCTTACGGGACAAAGTGCCTGGCACCTCTAAACACAGCACTAACCTCACTGCTTACTACGAAAACCACCAATTTAGCGTACGGCTTAGCTATAATTATCGAACTCAGTTTGCCACCGGTGTAGGCGAGACCATGATGGATAATTACGGCCAATTGGACGGCAGCCTCACGGTGAAACTAAGTGATAATCTCGATGCACAATTTGAGTTTATTAATTTAACCGACGAACAGATCTATACCTATGATCGCAACGAGTACGCACCAACCGGAGTATATGTTAACGGCCGACGTTACTATGCGGGATTAAGATATCAGTTCTGATCGCGATGATAATCGTTCCTGCACAAACCCTAAAAATAAATCCAATTTAGCGGAATGCTCTCGCTTCACTTTATAAATGGCATGCAAAGGAACTTGTGGTCTATGTAGTTCAGTAAATAGTTCAACCAAGGCTCCTGAGTCTATATCTTTTTGACAAAAATAAGACGGCAGTATGGCAATTCCTAAACCAGCCAATACTGCCTCTCTAATATGAAAACGGCTGTTTGCTATTAGGTTACCTTGAAGCGGATAACTCTTAGTACCATCATGCCAGCTATCCTCGACATGATTAAGTTTAGATAACAATATGTTATGGCTACTTAATTCATCAAGCTGTGCAGGTTTACCACGCGCAGCAAGATAACTAGGAGCAGCAACAAACGTCGCGTTTACGCTAAGCAATTTCAACACATAAAATTGACTATTTTTCAATGCTGCTGAGAACCTAAAAGCCACATCTATCTCGTCTTCGATTAAGTCCTGATTTGCCGCGGTAAACATTAATTCAAGTTTTATTTGTGGATAGCACTTTTGAAAATCGATACAGATTTGGCTCAGAAGCATACGACCAATCGTATTTGGGAAGGTAATTTTTAGATGCCCTGAATGATGCACGCCAACTTGCTCGACCTCCTCTTCTAAATCGCGTAATGCGCGGAGGATCTTTTTTCCTTTCTCGTAAACCAATTTACCCGCATCCGATAATGCAAGTTTGCGTGTTGTGCGATTTAACAATACTTGGTCATACACAGATTCTAACTGTGCAATCGATTTACTCACCGCTGATGTTGTGGTGCCAAGCTGCTCAGCTGCACGACTAAAGGAGTGCTGTTCAGCAACGCAGCAAAATATCTTGAGTAAGTGAAGTTTGTCGTATTCCTTCCTCATTGTTTCTCATTAGGAAAAAGTCTTTGTATTAAATCAATATATATCAACTAAAAATAAAAAGTAAACTTAACACATCAAACAAAAAGGACATCAACATGATCAGCACATCTTGTCACTGTGGACAGATCCACTATCGAATTTTTACCACTGTCACCATCACACAAGCTTCTACGGGTGTACAGTTCATTAAAGCAAATGGCCTTATCGAAAACTCAAGTCAATCTTTGGAAAGGTTTGTAACTACACGCTCAGAAACACAGTCAATCCGAGAGCATGGTTTTTGTGGGCACTGTGGTGCATCTATCTATATTTTGGATAACCAAGGTTATGTTTCCTATGCGATTAATCACCTTAGTGCATATCAAGTCGAGCACTCAGGTGCGCTGAACTTTGGATTATAAGTGCCACCGCTTCATTTTATCAGCCTTAACCGGCAACTAATCGCAAACATTGGTTTTTATTTTCGTGACAAGTAGAATATCGAAGCTACAACAAGTGAGTAAAAATTCAGGATAAATAATGAAACTACTTAAGTCTGCTTTGGCTTTAGCGATGGGCTTTACCAGCGCTGCTAGCCTAGCTAGTGATACTATCACCATTGAAGATATACCTAAGATCCAGTCGGTAAGTTCAACGTCTGTCAGCCCTGATGGAGAGCTTGTTGCTTTTACACGCTCAGTACCACGTGAGCTTTACGTTGACAAAAATGGTACAAACTACAACGAACTTTACGTAGTTGATGACGAAGGTGTTGAGCGCCCATTTATCACCGGAAAAGTCAGTATTTCAAGCATTTCTTGGTCGGCCGATGGTCAATTTATTTATTTCCTTACTAAGAAGAAAGAAGATAAGCAACGTGCGCTTTATCGCATCGCCGTGAACGGTGGTGAAGCACAAAAAGTACTTGCGCTAAAAGGCAGAGGGATCTCTTCATATAACCTAAGTCCTGATGGCAAAAAAGTAGCTGTTCTGGCAATGCCAGCCGCTGAGAAATCAGAAAAAGAGCTGAAAAAACTTGGTTTTATGGCTGAAGTATATGAACTGGGTTTAAAAAACAAACAGCTTCATATTATTGACCTTACGGCTTCTGAAAAACCGCTGACCCCAGCGGCTCTTAATATCGAAGGGTATGTGAGTGAAATCAACTGGGCTGACGATGCCTCAAAGTTGCTCGTTAAAACTCAGCCAACCGCACTTATCGATGATAAGTACATGAAGTCACAATGGCATGTACTTGATGCGAAAACACAAAAAATCACCACTTCGTTCAAAACAGAAGGTAAGCTTGGCACCGCTGAGTTTTCTCATGATGGTAAATACATCGCGATTTTAGGTGCTGAAGATAAGCACGACCCTGCAACTGGCCGCTTATACCTTGCCGATGCACAAAGCGGTAAAGTAGAAGAGTGGATCCCGAACTTTATGGGCCACATTGGTGATTTTGAATGGTCAAACCGTAAGAACCAACTAACTTTTATTGCAAACGTAGGTGCTGAAAGCTTTGTAGGCCAAATTAAAGTCGGCTCTAAAAAATACAAGAAGCTTATCAAAGAAGGTAAGTTCATCGCATCGAATCTATCTATCTCTGATTCAGACAAAACCATTGCTCTACGTGCAAACACCGCTAAGCACCCAAATGAAGTGTTTATGATCCGCTCAAGTAAAGCAACTCGCCTATCAAACTCTAATCCATGGTTAGATAACAAGCGCTTTGCAAAGCAAGAGGCTATTAACTTTAAAGCTCGCGATGGCGTTGAAATTGGTGGTGTATTAATTTACCCACTGGATTATCAAGAAGGCACCCGTTACCCATTGATCATGTCAGTGCACGGCGGTCCAGAAAGCCATGATAAAAATGGTTGGCTAACAAGTTATTCAGATCCAGGTCAAATGGGTGCGGCACGCGGCTATGCGGTATTCTATCCAAACTACCGTGGTTCGACAGGTAAAGGCGTTGATTACTCAAAACTTGGCCAAGGTGACTACGCAGGTAAAGAGTTTGACGACTTGGTAGACATGAAAGAATACCTAGTCAATACCGGTTTAGTAGACACTAAGCGCGTTGGTATTACTGGCGGCTCTTACGGTGGTTATGCGTCAGCTTGGGGTGCGACAAAATTAACCGAACACTTTGCAGCAAGCGTGATGTTTGTTGGCGTAACCAACCAGCTGTCTAAGTTTGGTACTACCGACATCTCAAACGAAATGTACTTAGTACACGCTCGTTCTTACCCTTGGGATAAGTGGCAGTGGTACTTAGAGCGCAGCCCAATCTACTGGGCTGGCCAGTCTAAAACGCCATTACTCATCATGCACGGTAAAGATGACCCACGTGTACACCCTGCACAATCTATGGAGCTTTATCGCTACATGAAAGTACAAGGTAAAGACGTACGCCTAGTTTACTACCCAGGTGAAGGTCACGGTAACCGCAAAGTAGCTGCACAGTACGACTATAGCTTACGCTTGATGCGGTGGATGGACAACTACCTAATCGAAGGCAAAAAAGACATGCCAGATTACGAAATTGACCATGCAGCAAAGCTAAAAGCAGTTAAAGACGCGAATAAATAAGCAACTCAGTTTGTTGTGAAGGGCGCTAATTTGCGCCCTTTTTTATCAAGGAAAAAGATATTGCAATTAACTACAATCAAACTCGACACCGAGCGATTCACCCTTAGACCCTTAATCTCACAAGACGCCGAAGCGCTATTTGCCATATTCTCAGACACAGACGTCATGCGATATTGGAACACGCCACCTTGGGATAGCCTCCATGATGCAACGCAATTTATTAAGCAATCACATGAAGATTTGACCACTCAAAAAGCGCTCACATTGGCCATCGTTTCAAAAGGTGATAAAGCATTAATTGGTAAATGTTTACTGTTTAGCTGGGATAAAGAGTCACGCCGAGCCGAGATTGGCTTTGGTATTGCCAAATCTCAATGGGGGCAAGGTGTTATTCCAGAAATTGGCACTGCGCTCATTGACTATGCCTTTTCAACACTAAAGTTAAGACGCATTGAGGCGGAAATTGATCCCGCTAATATTGGCTCAGCCAAAGTACTCGCAAAACTTGGGTTTACTAAAGAGGGACATTTGCGCGCTCGCTGGGAAATCGCTGGCGACGTATCAGACTCTGCGCTTTACGGCTTACTTGCAAGCGACCCTCGGTAAAGAAAAGAGTAGAGATCAAAGGTATGGATACAGAGTTACCTTTGTTTGTATTGGGTTTTGCAATACCCGCGATTGACCGCTTTGCTTCTAAGTTTAACATGCTTGGTGTTGCGCCCACTTACTCGTTGCCGCCAGAGCTTAAAACTACTGGGTTTTAGGCTGCTACGCATTAGCTTGATCACTTCAGGCTCACTCAGTTCAAACTGTCGTTCGATAGCTTCAAATGGCGTTCTATCTTCCCACGCCATTTCTATGATCCTGGAAATTTCTGAGTCACTAAATTGCACTTACTTAATCTTGTTGTCTTTTAATCGGAACCACAGATACGCATCAAGTGTCAAAAAGGATTAAAAATACTTACGGCAAATCAAGATTGCCATCGCAATGCCGATAGGCAAGGTGTACATTATTCACCCAGATGCAACGCCCACCGCTGCACCAATCCCGCCCCGATAGCCAGCCCCAAACCTATTTTTCCATTGGTATTTTGCTTATCACATTTCATTGACTGTTCCATCATCCAAACCCGTAGTTATACCAATTTGAATTAATACTCGCTCAATTTGAAGGAGTAAAACTGGCTGCTAGAAAGGTATTAATTATCCGCAGCTTAGGTTATATAGTCAGTGCCCTTCTCGTTTAAACCAAGCCTGTAAAAACTCGATACACTGAAGTACCGCAGCTGGCACAAATTGGCGTGCTGGATATAGCGCATATAAAGTTAACTTAGGCTTTTTTGCATCCTGTAAAATACTCACAACTTCGCCCTTATCAAGCGCTTCCCTGCAAGCAAATTCAGGTAAAAAACCGACGCCCAAGTGGCTTTTAATTGCTTGCAGCATAAAAAGAACATTATTCACTTTAAGAGGGCCTTTTACTCGCACACCGTCGTCTAGTGGCCATAAATTTTTACGTTTTGAATAACTGTATTCAAAACAATTATGATGCACTAAATCCTGCGCTGAATGGATAGCGGAATGACACTCTAAATACTGTTTTGATGCACATACATGATAAGTAAATCGAGTAATTTCCTTACCTATATAGCTTGAGTCAAACGGGCGACTAGAAGCCCGAAAGCCTAAATCGAACCCTTGCTCTACTAAGTCGACATCCTCATCTCCTAAATGTATTTCGAGGTCGACATCTGGATGCGCTTGCATGAAATCAGCAAACATTGCAGCCAAGTCAGTGATCCCAAGCACCATTGGCACATTTACCTTTAACTTGCCTTTGGGTGCTTGCTGTGACTCTTGAACAAAGGTATCTGCGTCTTCTAACTTATTGAGAATATCTTTTGCCCGTTGCAAATAGCCTTCTCCCACGTGCGTAAGCTGCAAATTACGTGTGGTGCGGTGTATAAGCCTAGCGCCAAGCTCAGCTTCTAGTCGGCTGATCTCCTTACTGACCATGGATTTAGACGTATTGTACTGCTCTGCAACACGAGTAAAACTGCGTACCTCAGTCAGTTTTACAAACATTTCTATCGCTCGTAGCTTGTTCATACTTTCCTTGATAATTGTTTCCACTATGTGAACTCTTGGTTCTCATTGTAGCTATATATCAAACATCATCAAGTTTATACACTGAGCATATCTTTTAGCCAAGAAGCAAATAAGGAAAGCAACTATGTATACGTTATATTACCTACCGGGTGCTTGTGCGCTAGCAGTACAGGTCATACTAAGAGAATTAAAGCAGCCCTTTGAACTTGTTGACAAACGCGGTGTAGATAACTTTTTAGCCATTAACCCAACAGGTAAAGTCCCAGTTCTTAACGATGGCGAAAACACGTTAGTAGAAGGAGCAGCAATCCTACTTTATCTACTCAATAAACACGAAAATAACCTTCTTCCTAAAGCGGATGTTTTTCATAAGCAACAAGCAATAGAAAACCTTCTTTTTGCCAATGCCACGATGCACCCGGCTTACAATCGTCTGTTTTTTACCACAGGCGCAATCGCTGATGAGCATGCACGCAAGCCATTTTTAGAAGCAGCAGCGGTTGCCATCAACGAATTATGGGTGTTGGTCGAGAAAAAGCTCGCACAGCAAGCTTTTTTAGGGGGCGATCAAATTTCCGCTGCGGATATCATGCTGGCTGTATATGCACGTTGGGGGGACTATTTTCCAGTAGATATTATCATTCCCGAAAAAGTACGAGAGATGTTAGCGGCGGTTGAAGCAAGGCCTAGTTTTACCGCCTCGATAGCGGCAGAGCAAGCACACAGCAAAGGCGCATGAGCTTAATATGACTAAGGCTATTTCTAAACAACAAGATTTAGACAAAATAACCGAGGTTATCCAGCAATATTTTGAAGGGCTACACCAAGGAGATATTAAAAAGCTGGATGTAATTTTTCACGCAGACGCGGTGCTCAAAAGTCCTGGGATGAGGCGCACTAAATCACAGTGGCTAGATTTGGTTTCATCTCGACAAACGCCCAAAAGCCAAAATGCAGCTTTTAATTACCGTATTTTGTCCGTGGATGTTGTAAACCATCAAGCAATGGTCAAGCTGTATTGCCCTCTGTTTGAACATCACTACATCGACTTTATTGGTTTACTTAAAGAAGATGGACAATGGTGTATCGTCAATAAGATGTACGATGACCTGTAGGAGGTAACCTGTGCCAATCATCAATATTAAAATCACCAAGGAAGGCGTTACACCTACTCAGAAACAAGCCTTAATAAAGGGGGCAACTCAGCTTATGGTGGATGTCCTTGATAAAGCGCCGCAAGTTACTTTTGTCGTCATTGAGGAAATTGAAACTGACGACTGGGGGATAGGGTTTGATCAAGTCTCCATGTTGCGACAGCAAACCTTAAGCCCGAAATAATGCACTAAGAAGGAGGCATCAAATGATGCTTCTTTAACCTGCAAAGACATTTTTTTGAAAAAGAACCTTATAAAATTCAGGTAAATAAAAATTTTTTTAAAAAAGTTTCTTGAAAAGTATTTGCTTCGTCCATAGATAGTATTGTGAGGACGCCGACAGGGTCCCAACCCAAACTAAGTAAATGTTTTATATACTATTTATTGGCTTTAATTGAAGCAATAAATAGCTTAATTTATCGCTTTATGAGGATACAAATTATGCGTACAGTAGACCTATCTCCACTTTATCGTTCATTCATCGGTTTTGACCATTTAGCACAATTAATGGATGCGGCATCACGCAACGAAAAGCAGCCAAGCTTTCCGCCATATAATATCGAAGCTACCGGTGAAGACAAATACCAAATTACCATGGCTGTTGCTGGATTTACCGAGCAAGAGCTTAGCCTTGAGTCAGAAAACAACACCCTGACAGTCAAGGGTGAAAAGCAAAACAAAGAAGACAAAGCCGATCGTAAGTTTATTCACCAAGGTATCGCAGAGCGTAACTTTGAACGTAAATTCCAACTTGGTGACCACGTAAAGGTGATTGGCGCAGGCCTTGAAAACGGCCTACTATTTATTGACCTTGAGCGCGAAATTCCTGAAGCACTCAAGCCAAGAAAGATTGAAATTGGCAAAGGCACACTCATCGAAAATAAATAATCGATTGAGCTCCCCCTGTTTTTACATGATGTCACGTTTCCAAGTCGCCCTCGGGCGACTTTTTGTTTGCAAATAACTAAAGTAAGCAGTTCAAAACAGCCTTAAAACAGCCTTAAAACAAGCAAACATAGTGTCGTGACATACTTATTTTTTAAGAGCTGCTAAAAAGGTAACATTCGCTTTTTCCATACCCTTCCCTAATTCAGTTACAGAATAAAGTAAATTATGCTAACCTTGCTTATGTCACCTATCGCCAGTATCAAAGTACATTGATAGTATAATAGTTTAAAGGAATAGCATGAAATTTTTCATCACGTCTACACTTCTCACCTTGCTATTAGCAACCCAACAATCACAGGCTCACGTCGAGAAGATAAAGCATTTCTCAAGCTTTAGAGACTTGAGCAATATCAGAATCATCGATGTTGATAATGATAATAAAAAAGACATCGTTACAATGATTAATAACGACAAGCAACGATTGTATATTGTAAATACACCTTCTGAAAATGAAGGTATAAAAACAACACTGACTGATTCAATAAAACTCGAGAGCGACAATGAATCAATAGATTCTTTTGAAATTTATTATGATGGGCGATCTGATAATCACTTTGCTGTTGTTATAAGTCAGGCACAAAAGGTACACCTTCTCAATTTAACCGCTAGAAAATATGTAAACGCACTCCCAAATGTAACCGCTGAGATCGTTAAATTTAAAGATATAGATAACGATGGTGACGTCGAAATCCTGCTGATAAATGAAAGCAGTATGTCTACGCTCGACATGCATACACTAGAAAGCAAAGCGCACTACAACTTACCACACTCTGACTTTGTTGTTGGGAAGTTTACCAATCATCTGTTTAATGAAATGCTGACATGGGACGGTAAAATCTACCGAATTCAAGATAGTGAAATGAATCAAGTTGGCACGCTTGCAGTAACAGGCACTTATTTATTTACTAAAGATATAAACGATGATGGAACAGATGAAGTAGTTAGTGAGGACTGTACGATCGACGTAAAAAATGGCAGTGTTATTTGGCCTGTAGGGAATTCTCTAGAAAGTTGTAATCAGGAGCCAGGCTATTCAAAGTATGGCCGTGCATCAAAGTTCAACAACACTTTATATCAACTTAATACGGAAATTATTAACGGTTACGATTTTCCCTATAATCATTACCTTTTAGATATTGAATACTATGATTACCTAACTCGAGAAAAAGAGGTTATCGGTAAAAGTTTCACAGAAGGAGGTGGAGATTATCAACCTAAAATCTATCACCATATCTATAGCTATTTAGACTTGTATGGTGATGAGAAAAAAGAAAAGATTGAGCAAAAGACTAAACTTCACGTCGAAGAAGTTTTATTTGGTGAAATAACTGAACTGGGATTCAATGGTGATGTGTATTTAGCCAACCAAGATGGTGAATTAAGGATTATTGATGTAAATAAAAAGATTTCAGCAGGCGCTTACCCTTGGAAATCACCGTACCCACCGTTTATATTCCAAGATATTGTAACATTAAGCAATATTTCCCCTATCACGCAAAGTGAATTATGGGCAAAAGAAATTGCGGGCAAAGGTACAACGCAACGGTCAGTGTTGAGAAAAATTTCTGTTGATTCTTTTGGAAGCAACCTTGTTGATAAAATTGTATATCAGACCAGAGGTGAACCATATGACGAATATATTTATAAAACTAAAATAATGAATATGGATGGCTCGTCATACACTACAAAACCTATTCTTGGATATTTTCAGTTCTTGGGTGATATTGATGGTGATAATAATCCTGAGTATCTTCGCCAAAATAATCACTTAATACTTGACATTACAAGGCCATTCGAAATCAAAGACTTTAATAGTGACGTGGCTAAATATAGCATTTCACTGGTTGCTGAGCCCAACTACAAAACAGGATTAACAGCATTAATAGACTTTGATGGTGATGGT
>NZ_RCSQ01000052.1:0-18172 GCF_004103255.1 Pseudoalteromonas sp. PS5 | reverse complement strand
AATTGGTTTCAGGGGCGACTACTTATAGCATACAGAGTCAGGCCAAAAGCTGACCAAGCATATCTTCTGAAGCGGAAACAGGAAGCGGTGGGAAAAGTCTTATAATCTGTTAGAGGTACTTAGTAGAAGTCTGTAAGAGCAACCAGACAACAGCCTTGAATGCTCCCACTTGGTATTACGACTTAATCTTAGCAAGAGCAGAGTGCGGGAGCGGTGTTATCACCAAAACTCTCTGGCTAGATAAGGAAACAACACAATGTGATTTTAAAAACCAGGAGTTAACGCATTCCTTATCTAACCCTCAGGTTACTTAGCCGTCAGTCGCTATAGAGGAGCTATTGTTTAATGCTTCTCGTGTTAAGCGCCGCGCATTTTCTTTTTCATATTCGGCTTGTTTTTTATCAATACAGCGCTTGCGCTTTAATTTGCTACCAGTCATAGAGCTGACCTCGCACTCTAATTGACTTTTTTTGCTCGCTGTTGTTGCATCATTTTTAGTTCCAGACGTTGAGCTACACGCAAATAGAAATGCAGTAGTAAACAAAATTATTATTTTTTTCATCACAAGTCCTTCTTTATTTATTGTAATTAACTGGAATTTTGGGAAGTGGTAAGTAATTCAATCTTACCAAAATAAAGTTAACGATAATTTGTATTAATTTCAATATATTAATTATAAAAAAACACTTAAATTATATTGTGCAGTTTTGGTCGTCCATAAACAAAAAAAGCGGGGAAACTTCCCCGCTTCTATTAAGTTTATAAATTAAAACTTAAATGTTGCTTTTGCATAGTATTCACGGCCAGTTAAGCGATGAACACGGATAAGCAGTCCGTTATCACCTTGCGATACATAAGGTGGCTGCTTGTCAAATAGGTTGTTGACACCCAAAGACAACGTCAACGTATCTGTTGCATGATAGTAACCAGATAGGTCGTTATAAATAACAGAGCCTACACTGCTAGATAGCTGATTTTTTGCTGGTGCTACATCATCAACAGCACTTTGGTACTGCATAGTGTGTGCCAGACCCCAATTATCACGGTCATAAGACACACGTAAGTTAGCACGCCAGTCATTAAATGCACCACGTCCACCATTCGCTATATCAGCACCGTAGTAGCCATCTAAGTCTTTAACCTCTAGGCCTTCAGCTTCAAGCGAAGTTTGTTCTAGTAGGTGCGTACCTGCAAGTTTGAAGCGAAGGTTGCCACCTAGAGCTTCCATTGCGTAGTTAAAGTCAAAGTCGATACCTTTTGAGTTGAAGAAACCTAAGTTTTGTGTTGATAAGTCAACACCAACAAGGTTGCCATCTAGGTTACGACGAGGACTGATACCTTTAGTTCCGTATGCTTCAGGGCCTTTGATAAGGTTACAAACTGGCGAAGAGAAGTTTTCGCTCTCATAACACGTCTGAGCAATCGTTTCTAGCGTTAGGCTAGAGATTACATTACTGATCTCAATGTCATAGTAATCAACTGTAGCGCTAAAGCCTTCGATAAAGTCTGGTGACCATACAAAACCAAAAGTCTTACTTTCAGAAGTCTCTGGACCTAGGTCAGGGTTACCACCCCACCATGAACCTGATTGAGAGTTTGGCTGTCCCCAGTTACCAGGAAGGCCGTCTGCTGCACAGTTGGCTTTAAATGTCGCTGAAAGGTCATTGTTTGAGCCGTAGTTTTTACACGGATCACTGTATGAATCAGCTGATTGTGTAAATGGACGGAATAAGTCAGTAATCGACGGTGTACGGAACCCTTCAGAGTAGTTAGCACGAACCATTAACTCTGAGTTAGGACGCCATTCAAGCGCTATTTTCTTAGTCGTCTCAGCATCTTCAATTAGATTTACTTTTGTGCGTCGAGCAGCAACGGTTAAGTCTAAGCGCTCAGCAAAAGCAACATCAGCTAATAGTGGGATATTGGCTTCAACATAGTAAGCTTTGGTGTTGTATTTACCAACTGAACCGCCTGGTGCAGTACCATAGATAGCGCCTAGGCCAGATGCACCGTCAACAATCGCTTCATAAGAAGTCGTAAGGTGCTCGTAACCTGCAGCCCAAGAAATTACACCTGCTGGTAATTCGAAGTCACCTGAATCACCCGTAATGTTAATTTGTAACTGAGTGTCTTCAGAAATCTTAGTATCTGTAAGAGGAACAATCACCCAATCAAGCATATCCTGAGTTAGGCTACCATCAACAAACGGGTTCCAAATGCCATCTGGCGTACCAGCAACAGCAGCAGCACATGCTTTTGAATCATCTGAGCTGTTATCTGCATTGCAAAGCGCTGGATTTACCAACATATTCATGCGCTCTTGGTGTACACGGCCATCGATGAACTCATTAACACGGCGATGGTTAAAGCCGTAGCTAAAGTCCCAATACCAGCCATTTGAGAACTCACCTTCAAAACCGGTTGTGATCAGGTACTCATATACATCAAAGTCTGTACGGCGGTTTCCTGACTCAGTAAGACGACGGTTTACATAAACCTCATCGCCCGTATTGTTATTAGGGTGACTTTCAGGAACCGTCATGCCCCAGAACGTACCTACTGGCGCTAGGTTTGTCGTGTTACTACGGTGAGTGAACATCGACTCAGAGAAAAACTCGATAGAAGAGAAATCTGTTTCAGCTAACTCATAACGACCTGCTGCGAAAAGGTTATAAGTTTCGCGCGGTTGATAAAGAATACTTGTAGAAGAATAGTTATAGCTATCTGAAGTAACAAACGGTCTTGCGTTACCATTTTCGTCCATTACGAATCTGTCAGTCGTGTTGCCTTTTAGCTTGAATGTACCTGGTGAAGAGGTTGTTGAACCACCACATACGATTTTACCATCTTCTTCTTGGCGAGGACAGCTTGAGAAGTCACGGTCTTTACCATAAATAGCTTCACGCTTGTCATAACCTGCTGAGATGATTAGGCTGCCTTTGTCACCTTCAATACCGGTTACAAAGCTAATTGAGTCTGACTCGCCATCACCTTCAGAAGTTTCTTGGTAACGGAACTCTAGTTCAGTACCAGTGTAGTTTTTAGCAGTGATAAAGTTTACAACACCAGCTATCGCATCTGAGCCATAGATAGTAGATGCACCATCACGAAGTACATCAACTCGTGCGATTGCAGCCATAGGAATAGTACTAATGTCACCACTGAAACGACGGCCGTTTAGTAGTACCAAAGTACGGTCAGAACCAAGACCACGAAGGTTCATACTAACTGTACCATTACCGCCGTTATTTACGTTTGAACCATAACTACCACCGCTGATTACTGGTAGCTGCTGAACAAACTGCTCAAGAGTAGGTACACCTGAAGCCTTGATATCTTCCATTGAGAAAGAACTCACTGGCATTGCAGTTTCTAGGTCAGTACGCTTGATACGAGAACCGGTTACTTGAATTCGCTCTACGCTTTCAACTGATGCTTCTTCTGCAGCTGCGGTTGCGCTAAATACAGCTGTTGACGCTGCTCCAAACGCTAATCCAAGGCGTACAGCCTTGCTTACTTTATTATTTAACATTGATTGCTCCCTGATTATTTTTATGTGCCATGAAAATATATCCCTAGATAACATATAGTTAGGACTCTCGAACATAACTAACTTAGGGACAAGTCACTGCATGACGCAGCTATACTACTTTCTGTAACAACATAGGGTCAACATTCATTTTCATAATTTAAACCAAAGAAGAACCAGCATTAACATAAAAAATTAAAAAAATAATTAGTAAATACAGTAACTTATTAAACATCAAAAAAGTTCAAAAAAAATATATTTTTTTTAAAAAACCCCAGTCAACGCCCCAAACTAGGTACAGTAACTTAACAAAATGACGGACTTTTTTTCTTTTTTGATCGATTTGCGTACTCCAAAGCTTGAATTCCACTCAGAATAGACTAAGAGAGTATGGCGAACGAAGTGAATGTTAATGGTAAACAGCGAAAAAGCCGAGCCAAAAACAGTAAACAAAATTAACATATAGAAGCAAAGCTATTGCTATAATTGGAATTTAACTATTCTAAAGTAAGCCAAGACTTTGCTGGCCGTCGGGGCGTATGCTTAGCTGTGCAGCGTTCGGCAACATTTCATAGATAGGCAAAATTTGTTTTTCAATATACTGATAATAATCAATATCTTTCAACTTATCTGGCACAGCGAACCTAGGCCCGTTGGTACTTAAGTAATATGGTATTTGCGTACCTTTTCTAGCGCTTGTTAAAAGCCCTTCTTCAATCGCTTGTTTTGCAGCTCTTACTTGAGGTGGTATGTTTTTGGTATATAACTCCACTGATTTGCCCAGTTTTTTCCGATATACAAGCTTTTCATCGACTTCACCAGCAAAGATGCGACTAATATATTGGTGTGTGATCACAACAGCGTCTTCTCCATCAAACAACGCTCGAATAACAGCTTGTTGGTATTCTTTTGCGATTTCAGTCCAGTCACTGCGAACGGTTTCCATCCCCTTAAATACTAGCTTCTTTTCACCCGCTTCAACAACTTGACCAACATAACGCTTTTTTGAGCCAATTTCTTGGCCACGGATTGTCGGCATAAAAAACGGGCTATAGTGCGTTTCAAATTCTATTTCTAGATAACTATCAAGACCAAAGCGCTCCACTAATTGATTACGCCACTTATCATTGATGGTATGCATTAGCTGTTTTCCAACAGCTTGGCACTCGTGACTAGCTAAACACTCAGGTAAGCAAACGAAAGTGGAGTCCGTATCGCCATAGATAACCTCATATCCTAACTGTTCAATCCAGGTTCTAGTTTGCTGCATAATTTGATGTCCGCGCATCGTTATTGAACTAGCAAGACGAGGATCGTAAAATCGACAGCCCTTTGATCCTAGTACGCCGTACAAGCTATTCATAATAATTTTAATTGCTTGTGACAACATCATATCGCTGTTCAATTTTGCTTTTTCACGGGCGCTTGCAAGTGAGGCAACTAAGCCAGGTAAATGATGTTGAGTGCGACTGAACTTACCTTTGTTAAACCCTTCAATTGCGTCGTTGGGAGCTTGTAACCCCTCAATTAATCCCATAGGGTCAATACAGAACGTGCGAATAATAGAGGGATAAAGGCTTTTAAAATCCAAAACCAAAATATTTTGGTAAAGCCCGGGTTTTGAGTCCATCACATAGCCGCCAGGGCTATCAAAGCTAATACCATGCTCTGATAAATTAGGGGCGATATAACCACTTCGATGTAATAGTGGTAAGTATAGATTAGTAAATGCGGCCACAGAGCCACCCATTTTCTCAAGCTCAAGTCCTGTCAGTTGAGTGCGCGCAAGCGCAAACTCCAATAAGTTTAGCTTGAGAAATATATCTAAAACTAGCTGGCAATCCTGCATATTATATGCGGCCAAAGCAGGCTTATCATGATGGAATTGGCGGATGATCTCTTCGAGACGGTCATCTTGCGCAATAAGCTTTGTGCGCCCAAGTATTTTCTCCGCCACAAAGCTGAGCTTGAAAGTTTCAAAGTGGTAGGTGGCATTTTTCATCATATCTATGCCATCTAGCATAACTCTGCCCGGAATTAACACTCGGGTGTAATTCCCTTTAAATATAGACATCGCACCACCGTCTCGCCCAATAGACAATGCCACTCCGTTGGCTTGTGCACGCTCAGCTAATATGTTTGCATCGAACTCAATCACATTCCAGCCAATTAAGACATCTGGATCCAGTCGATTTATTTGCGTCACTAACTCTTGTAATAATGCGATTTCATCATGAACCCAAATCACCTCAACGGTGGCTGGTTGTGGTTCACCTATCATGATGACAAACTGCTCGAGCTTAGTAACAAGTCCGATTGAAAACAGCACACCTTCACCGTTGCATTCAATATCTATTGATAGCATGTCAAGATTTGGCCGGTAATCATCTGAGGCTTTAAATTGTGCTTGGGTAATTTCAACGTAACCTTGTTTGTGTGTCGCATGCCCCTTGACCCAAGCAGCTCCTTTAATAAATCGCTCCATTAAATAGCGATCAGTATGGCGAATATCTTCTTCATATAATGTAACTTGGTTTTCAAGCAGCTGCTTTGCTTCATAGAACTGAGGTAAACTACGAAACTTCACGACACAAACGGGGTTTTGATCAAAGTGCTTTAGTTGACTGGAAAAAATGTCAAAGCGTACCTGACTCTGATTGAGGATCTCTGTTACTTTGGCGCGCTGCGTGAGCTTTATAAAAAATAGTGGCTGCTCACCATCCACCCATACCTTCAGCAAATGCTGGTGTGACTTAAGCCAATAGCACAAACGCAGCTTACCGTTTACTTGTATTTGCTGTCTTGATAATACAAAGCCCTGATATATCGCTTGTGCCAACTCCAATACCACCCTAAAATAGCTCAATCACTGTAATTATATCCACCTGTTTATTGAACATAAAGGCGTTTACAACTAAACCGACCTAATTAGGATAACGATTAAACACAAATTTAGTTCAAGTGGTAGGCTTGTTCCATCTTTGCACACTAGGCCAGATACATTATGCTCTCAGACAAATTAAAAAAAACCATCCGTCAAGCACATCAGCAAATAGCGTCTGCTTTAGATGGCTTTCGCCCGCGTCCGAGCCAAAACTATCTCGTTGCCGAAATAGCCAAAACACTGAGTGGCGATTATCATCGAACTCAACGTATATGTGTAATCGAAGCTGGAACCGGCACCGGCAAATCTCTCGCGTATTTGTTAGGCGCGCTACCGGTTGCACTTTCTAGCAAAAAAAAGCTTGTGATTTCAACGGCAACGGTGGCTTTACAAGAACAGCTGATCAACAAAGAGTTGCCTTTTTTGCAGGCTCATTCGGGTTTGGATTTTAAGTTTGACTTGGTTAAAGGTCGCCAGCGCTATATTTGTGTACAAAAGCTTATGGCAGCGGTAAGTGATGATGAAATGCAGTTGTCCATGATGCCGACAACCAGTAGTCCATTATCAAAAGCCGAACAAAGCTGTTTAAGAGAGCTTGCCCTCGCTTACCAAGAAAAACGCTGGCAAGGAGACCGAGATAGTTGGGAAGATACCATTCCTGACAAAGTCTGGAACATCATTGCTTGCGATAAACATGCTTGCCAACGTCAGCTAAAATCTCATCACTTGTGCCCTTTTCATTTAGCAAGACAGAAGATCGCACAAATGGATGTATTGGTAATAAACCATGCGTTACTACTTGCAGATCTTGAGTTAGGTGGCGGGACTATTTTACCTGAACCTGAAGACACCTTTTATGTGATAGACGAAGCACATCACCTCCCCCATATCACCCGTGATTTTTCCTCTGCTGCTGCAACAATTAAGGGGACTATTGAGTGGCTTGAAAAGCTCCTCAAGTTTAGTGGAAAAATGGCCAACACTGTGGTTTCACAAAAGGCCATAGGACAAAACTTTAAGTTAAATGATGCCGCCAATGACGCCGCGAAATATCTAAAAGCAGTACGAGATATTCTCGATCAAAGTGATTTTACTTACAATGATGATGACACCTATCGTTTTAGCCATGGAGAGGTGCCTGAAAGCCTAACTGTAAAAGCGAAAGATATTGCTGATGCTACGCAAGACGCACTACGTTGCCTCACAAAAATGCACGATGCTTTATCTGGCGATGTCTCTGATGGTGATGTACAAGCATTTTTAGCAGATCCATTGCTTGTTGAAAGTGGCCAGTATATAAACCGTTTAGAGCAGCTGAATAAATTGTGGTTCAGCTATGCGAAAAAGGGAGAAAACGTCCCCCATGCAAGATGGATTAAGCGTTTAGAATACAAAAATCATCATGACCACCTGTTGTGCGACTGCCCTATTGAAGTAGGCTATTACCTAAAAGATAATCTTTGGCGAGAATGTGCTGGTGCCGTGTTGTGTTCAGCAACACTTAGTGCACTGGGCAACTTTGACCACTTTGCTCATGAAAGTGGCTTGGCAAAAGAACCTGGGGTTAAATATATCAAAGCAGATTCTCCATTTGATTATCCAAATCAAGCCACCTTGCATTTGCCCAAAACACCAACCGATCCAACCGATAAAGCATTTAGCGATTACCTTGGCGAAGCGCTACCGAATTATCTAGATACGAATAAAGCAAACCTTGTGTTATTTGCATCTTATTGGCAAATGAATCACGTTGTAGAAAAGCTAAGAAGCAAAAAGCTTAATATTTTAGTACAAGGGGAGTTGTCTCGTGATGCTTTGCTCACCCGCCATAAAGCCAATATCGACTTGGGTCGTGGCAGTATTTTATTTGGCACGCAGAGTTTATCCGAGGGTTTAGATCTCCCAGGCAAGTATCTAGAAAACCTTATTGTAACCAAGATCCCTTTTGCCGTCCCCACCTCACCTATTGAGGAAGCGCAAGCCGAGTTCATACAAAGTAAAGGCGGCAATCCATTTTTATCTATAACAGTGCCTGATGCTGCGAAGAAATTAGTACAAAGCTGTGGTAGACTGCTGCGCAAAGAATCAGATTCCGGCCGTATCACCATCTTAGATAGACGCTTGGTTACCAAGCGGTATGGTAAAGCCATGCTTGATACTCTGCCACCTTACAAAAGGCAAATTGATTAATAATGTTTGAACTCGCGTTAGAACCCACTACATGGGGGTTACTTTGCTTAGTCGCACTGGCTGCTGGATTTATTGACGCTATTGCTGGGGGCGGTGGACTACTAACTGTGCCCGCGTTGTTGACAGCCGGACTTCCACCACATTTAACGTTGGGCACCAATAAACTTGCCGCCAGTTTTGGCTCACTTACGGCCAGTTTTACTTACTATAAAAAGCAGCTGTTTAAGCCTAGCTTTTGGATAGGTTCCACTATTGCGACTGCTATAGGCGCGGTATTGGGCACTCTACTGGTCGATTTTCTTAGTATCGAGTTTTTAAATAAGTTGATACCTATCATTATTATTGTTGTTGCAATATACAGCTTGGTCGGCAAACTAAGCCCAACCGATTCACATACATTGCCCGAAGCTAATCGAGCGCTAAAAATAAAACAGTGGGCTCAAGGTCTGTCTCTCGGGTTCTTCGATGGTATGGCAGGACCAGGGACTGGTACTTTTTGGACGGCTTCAAACAGCATGCTATATAAAATGAGCTTGCTGTTGAACTGCGGCCTTGCTCGTTCAATGAACTTTGTTTCTAACTTTATTTCATTGATCACTTTTGTCGCTTTGGGACACGTAAACTTTTTATTGGGTGTAACCATGGGGGCATTTTTAATGTTTGGCGCATGGCTTGGCGCACACTCAGCCATAAAATTTGGTAACAAGTTGATCAAACCGTTATTTAATACTGTCGTCATTATTCTTGCTGGCAAGCTTATTATTGAGGCTTATTTTTCATGAGTGTGGGGCTTATCAAACTAGAACAGCAAATTAGCCGCTTGAAACAACAAGCCATACAATTCGATGCTGCCAAATGGTTTGATAAGAACCGCTATATGCAGGCGCAACCGAGCTTATTCGATACTCGAGTGTTTCGAACCAAAAGCTTAAAGCTCAGTGATTATGTTGATGAGATCTCAGAAGCAATGACTCACCTGCCACCTAGCGAGCAACGTCACGCTTTTGCATTTGCAATAGAGCGGATAGGTTCGCAGATGGAGGCGGTGTTAAAAGTATTAAAATCAACCCCTGTATGGGCCAAAGAAAATAAACTCAACACTCCAAAGAAGGCCAAAGTTTATAAAAAAGCCGTACAAAAAATCATGCAATCCTCTCATGAGTTATATCAAGAGCTCTCGCAAAATCATGAATTTGAACGTAGATTACAAGAAATGATAGACCTGAGAAGGCTACAAATGGACAAGGCGAACGGCAATGAAGCTGCTAAGCTTAACGCCGAAATTTTAGCCCTCCATGCTCGCCTTGGTCGTTGCAGAAAAGCCATTACGGCCACCGAGCAAAAAATTCAAGAAGTAGAAAAAAGTCAAAATCGATAATGCTTTACTACCACCCAATTTACAGCGCCCTAGCTTTACCAAAGCATCACCGCTTCCCAATCAGCAAATATCAAAAATTATATCAACGATTAAATAACAACAAGTTTGCCGAGCATATCAAGCAGCCTGAGCAAAAGATTACCCGCGATGCACTCCTTCTTTGCCATGACAGCGGTTACGTTGATGCCTTTTTAGCAGGTACCCTGAGCGACAAAGCTATTAAGAGAATGGGATTTCCTTGGAGCCGACAACTTGTGGAGCGTACCTTGATTTCTTTGGGTGGCAGTTTAGCAGCAGCTGAGTATGCACTAACGCATGGCATTGCAGCCAACCTAAGTGGCGGCTATCATCATGCTCATCGTGAGTTTGGCAGTGGTTTTTGCATTTTTAATGACTGGGTAGTTGTTGCCGCGACCTTAATTGCACAACATCAAGCTGAGAAAGTGCTGATCTTTGACTGTGATGTCCACCAAGGTGACGGCACCGCAGCCCTAGCCAAAGGGCGTGATGATATTGTCACCTGCTCTATTCACTGTGAAAGCAACTTCCCAAGGATCAAGCCCAATTCAGATTTAGACTTTGCATTACCGGTGGGAACAGAAGACAAACAATACCTTGAAACTGTTCAAGAAGCGATAACGCTAGCTACACGTATACATCAGCCAGATATCATTTTATATAATGCTGGTGCAGATATTTACCAAGGCGATGAATTAGGCCACTTCAATATCTCGCTCGAGGGCGTATACACCCGTGACTCAATTGTAATTGACTGTGCCGTTACACAAAATATCCCCTTAGCTATCGCGCTCGGTGGTGGCTATCAAAGAAACATCGACCAACTTATAGATGTACATCAACAAACCTTTTTGGCTTTGTTAGGTAACCCCGCTATTATGATATAAACTAAAAAAGGAATGTGCAGGAGGCGGTATGAAATTACATGACGATATACATAATTATTACGAAAAGCTGGTTGTTGAGCATATTGTTCGTCGTAAACTAGATAAAGTCTATGATGAAGATGTTATGGCTGATTTTTGCTGCACTGTATTAAATCAGCTGCCTTCACGCTACATTCGCTATGATGTAGATATGGAGTTTTACCTCCCGCAACCAGAAAGAGAAAAAATGGAAAAGGCAGTTGACGTCGCCATCGAATTTGCTGTTGCCCAAATCGCCAAAAAGAAGCAGTTTCAAGAATGAGTACTCCGTTAGAACAAGCTCCAACCCATGTAAAGCTCGCCATTGATCTCATCATGTTGCTTGAACAGCATGAGATCCCTGCTGAAGAAGTGCTCGCTGCACTTGAGATTGTTCAGTCTGATTTCAAAAATAAATTAAATCCAGAACAAAAAACTTAACACATTATATACAATCAAGTCATACTTCCGCGATAATCTTGGATCCTAATCTCGCGTTAGCGGCTGCTAACGCCAATTATACCCATTAAGGAAAGCGATATGACAACACCATATAAACCTCTTTTATCTCTTGCGATTGTGCTTGCTGGCGTGCAAATAGCGCAGGCTCATGATTTCATAGCCTTAGATGAAGCACTCCCCGCCCCTTACATCATTAACGGTACAGAGCCGGTATTTGATTTTGATGGTGACGGTTGCCTCCCAAGTGCTGGGATAAGCCGAACCGGCGAACAAAACTCGGGGTTAAAAGCTTCTGGACGTATCACTGGCGATTGCCGCGACAATCAATTTTTAAATACCTCAAATACTGTACATCGCTACGCCTGCAAAACGACCGAAAGCGGTGATTATTGTGGCCACTTTTATGCACTTTATTTTAAGAAAGATCAGGTATTTGACTATTTTGGCGGAGGTCACCGGCACGACTGGGAATATGCAGCGGTGTGGACGCTTGATGGGTTAGTCACACACGGAAGCTATAGCGCTCATGGCGATCTATTTACGAAACCGGCTCAAGAGCTGCCATTTGAAAATGGTCATTTAAAGATTGTCTATCATAAGGATGGCATACTGACGCATGCACTTCGTTTTGCCAAGCATAATGAGATTGCTGAAAATGGTTATCACCGCTTTGTAACCCCTCCGATAATAAGTTGGTATCACATGACTGGCGACAACATCTCAAATATAGACTTACGTGATAAGCTGAATCAATATGACTACGGCTCTGCGACTTTACCGGTAAAAGATAGTCGCTTTCTTAATAATTTAAATCGTTTTAAACCTGAGGGTTATCCTATCTATACGCAAAGCGATATTAATGCCTCTAGATAGATTACACTGAACTATCTCACAGGCTATGTGCTTCAAAAGCACTTAGCCTGAGGCTTCTCATACCAGTTACGACATAGTTTCCGAAGGTGTATTCTGACGAGCTTGCGTCAATTTATACTGCGCAAAAAAGATACTATCTACCTCACTGCTATTGGGATCAGTGAAATACGCAATATCACTTCGATGTGGCTGTGGTGAAAGATGATTGCCGTCTTCCCAGTATAGTACCGCGTGTTTTATCAGTTCACCTAAATAGGTATGATCCCACGCATAATGACAAAAACCATGATGATCGCTCAAATTTGGCGAATATGCTTTACTCATCGGCTTAGCCAGCTGAGCATTTTTATAGTCAGCAAAATGCTTCGCATCTTGTTCTGCGCAAAGTGGATCAGTGAAATAAGCGACATCACGTCTAGGTGGTAATGCCTGTGGCAGGCCAAACTTATCCGTTATCCCACCACATTCCACTACTATCCACTGAACAAAATGTGCACCAATAATATGATCCCATTTTAACGCTACAAACATAAACTCTCCTTTTATACTTCATTAACTAATCAACACTATTGCAAAGAGCTGATCGCGCTGGCCCTAGTTTAACGACTTAATAGCTCTGTGCTAGTCAAAGTTCTATCGGGTTTATTCCAGATCAAAAAGTTTTTCAATCTATAAAAAAGCGTTACAAGGTATTACGAGAATGCACTTTATCGCTTATTTTCGCCGATTGGACGCTAACTTCGAAAAACGTAAGATTTACTTTACTGGCACTTTTTTTACATCACACTACAATGCAAAAAAAGCAAGATTGGAAGTATAGCAATGAACATAACACGTAGTTCGCTTAAGAATCCAGCGAGTGTAATTGTCATTCTGGTACTCATAATGCTGTTTGGAATGTTAAGTATTTTTAAACTCCCCATACAGTTAACACCAGATATAGAGCAACCTCAAATCACTATTTTTTCTGGATGGCGCCAAGCTGCTCCAGAAGAAATTGAGTCAGTGATAATTGAGCCGCTAGAAAATGCAGTTAAAAATACCCCAGGCGCACTTGAGATAAACACCAATATTAATAGGGGTAATGGTTCTATCACGCTCACTTTCGCTGTCGGTGCGAATATGCAGCAAGCCATGTTGGACGTATTAACTAGCTTGAATCAAGCTCCGCCATTACCTTTAGATGCGATTGACCCTGTAGTTTTTGCTGGCGGCAACAATGGCGAAGCCGCGGCCACTTTACTCGTCACGCCCAAAGACTATCACTCAGATAGTCTCGACTTCGATATGGCGCAATTTCAAAAACAAATAGATGAATTTATCGAGCCGAGACTTGCCCGTATTCCCGGGGTTGCCAGAGTCGACCTTGCCAGCGAGCGCCCCAAAGAGTTACGCATTACTTTTGACCCTCACAAGGCCGCAGCATTGGGCATTAGCCTAAACCAAATTAGTAATGTTTTAGCCAGTTCTAGGGATACCTCAGGCGGTCTTGCCAATGTGGGAAGACGCCAATATACAGTCAGATTTACAGGCCAATACGACCTTTCAAGTATGGCACAAATGCGCGTTGGTTACTCCGGTGATAGACCCATATATTTGGGGGATATTGCCAGTGTCGAGCGCACCTTTTCAGACCGTCTAGGTATGAGTGGGCGCAACGGTAAACCCGCCTACTACATCCGAATTTCAAGAGCAAATGAAGCCAATACAGTGGCATTGTTAGATGAGATAAACCAAGCCATTAATGAGTTAAATCAAGGTCCTTTAGCAGAAAATGGTCTGTCTATCGAACTGAGCTTTGACGCCTCAGTGCATATCCGAAACGCACTGTCACTAGTGAAAGGAAATTTAGGTCTTGGTGTGCTGCTTTCTTGTTTAATTCTGTGGCTATTTTTCAGAGGGGTTAAAGCTACTTTTGTTATAGCGGCAACCATTCCTGTTTCCCTGATGGTGGCATTTCTCACACTTAATATTTTTGACCGTAGCCTTAATGTGATCTCTCTTGCGGGACTTGCATTTGCTGTGGGGTTGGTTTTAGATGCTGCCATCATAGTGCAGGAAAATATAGCACGGCTTCGCACCGAGGGGTTTGATAGTAAAAAGGCCGCACTAAAGGGCGCGGCGCAAGTGACTGGCGCGCTCTTTGCTTCAACGACTACAAGTGTAGCCATCTTTTTACCTATTCTCTTTATGGCCGGTATTGAAGGCCAGCTGTTTTCGGATTTAGCACTGACACTCTCTATTGCGGTTATTGCGTCCATGCTCTGCGCCATCACACTCATTCCGCTTGCCAACCATCTTTGGCCTGACAGTGAAATAAAAACAGACCCTTACCACCAATACTGGCAAAAACTCACGAACTTCATCATGAAATTGACCAATAGCCGAACTAAGCAACTCACTTGGATTGGGGTGTTACTTGGTGGCTCGGTGGTTGCAACAATGACCATGCTACCAAAAACTGACTTTATGCCCCGAGCACCAACAGATGGCTTCTTCTTCAGTTTAGTAACGCCTCCTGGTGGTAATGTCCAATTTATGGAAGAAGAGTTATTACTGAGAGTAAAAAAGCGTTTGATGCCATATTACGAAGGCGCAAAGGAGCCCGGAATAAAAGATTTTAACTTTTATGCTTTTGGCTCTAACGCCGGGGGGTTTATTTATTCTGCCGATCCGCAGCGTGTCGAAGAATTGATGAAAGTAGCGCGAGAGGAAATTTTTGTTGACCTGCCCGATACGCAAGTCTTTTTCTTTCGAGGCTCAATGATCCAGGTAGCCAATGGTGGTGACGGCCGCGACATTAATATTGATATCACCGGCCCAAATATGGATGACTTAATTACAGGCGCTGAAGTTGCGTTAGGAGCCGTAAAAGAGGCATTGCCACAAGCAACAGCTAGGCCTCAGCCGCGCTTAGACATGGCTGAGCCAGAGCTAAGGCTTACACCAAACGATCGCCGTATCACGCAAGCGGGGTTAACACGTCGCGATGTATCGCAGGCCGTTCAAGCTTACACTGGAGGTTTATTTATCAATGAGTACTTTGATGGTAACGAACGTATGAATGTCATCTTACGCGGTATTCCATGGAAGAACCCAGAAGAGCTGAAGGCATTACCCATAGTAACTCCACATTCTGGTATTCAAACGCTTGGTGAACTTGCCAACATTGAGCGTACTGTTGGTCCAACTCAGTTACGGCGAGTAAATGGTCGCCGAACAGTAAGCATCGTTGTCACTCCACCAGCTGACATGAGCTTGCAACAAGTTCAGACTATTTTGACTGAGCAAGTTATGCCTAAAGTCAGAGCAAGCATGCCTGATAGCGCTGGTGTGATTTTGGCCGGAAACGCCCAGAAGATGAACTCTGCAATGGCCGAAATGGCGCTCAACTTTGTGTTGGCACTGTTTATTTTATTCCTATTAATGACAGCTCTATTTAAATCTGCAAAAGATAGCGTACTGGTGTTACTAGTTATGCCCCTAGCGATTGCCGGTGGTGTACTGGCACTATATATATTGAACCTATTTACCTTCCAATCGTTAGACTTACTGACCATGATTGGCTTTATTATTCTGCTTGGGCTGGTTGTCAATAATGCCATTCTATTGGTCGACCAAACTCGGGTTGCCATGGCTTCAGGCATGAGTCGAGAAACCGCAGTAAGGCAAGCGGTACTGCTAAGAGCGCGGCCAGTATATTTAAGTACGTTAACGAGTTTGTTCGGTATGCTGCCACTAATGCTTATGCCTGGTGTAGGCTCAGAAATTTACCGTGGTCTTGCCACTGTTATCGTAGGTGGGATGGCAATCAGCGCGCTATTTACTTTAGTGCTCATGCCAAGCTTGTTACAGCTTGGGCGAAAAACTCCGCCTTGCCAAGGCAACCAGCAAGTAACCAAAGCCCCCTTAGCTTAGTCGCGGCTCAGTAAATAGTGAGAATAACATGAAGAACCTAATAAAACAGACCGTTAAAACATTGGCACTTTGTACTTGTATTATTGCGCCACAAATCTATGCGGTTGTCCCCGTAAGCACCAAAGCAGTGACCGAAGCGCCACTAACCCATGAAATTGAAGTAAGTGGTACGCTATATGGCAAAAACGATGTGACCCTCACTTCAGGCGTCAGCGGAAGATTACTCTATGTGGTCGAGCCAGGCACAACCGTAACCAAAGACGAAGTACTGGTCAGAATGGATACTTTACCGCTAGAGCTTGACAAGGCAAGGCAGACCGAGCTACTCAAGCGTGCAAAAATTAATTTACGCTTATATCAACAAGAACTCTCACGGTTAAAAAAGCTAGCTAAAACCAGTAGCGCCGCAGAAAGCCAGGTTGATGAAGTACAGAATAAACATGATTTGGCCCTGTCTGACATTGCACTGGCAGAAGTTGAACTTCGCGTCATAGAAGACAAGCTTTCAAGAGCCACTATTCGCGCCCCATTCAATGGGGTGATCAGTGAGCGTTTCAAACGTGCTGGTAGAGAAATTAATCGTGCAGACGAGCTGGTAACAATTTTAGATATTCACCACCTTGAAGCTCGCCTTTATGTTCCGGTAAAGTACCTTAAGTTTTTACACCAAGGCATCGAATTGCCCATTCAGGCTGGCGACTTATCACACCCTGAACATACTACTGCCACCATTACTGCGGTGATCCCATCAACCGATCCACGCTCACAAACTGTTGAGGTACGCGCGTCCATTACAGCTGAGCAAAGCCATAGCTGGGCAATCGGTCAACTTGTTGATGTTACTGTGCCGCTCAGTAGTAAACAGCCGACGCTCTTGGTAGATCGCGATGCCCTCATACTGCGAAAACAAGGCTCTCATGTGGTTAAAATCGATGCTCAAAATAAAGCCGAGCAAATTCCCGTTACCATTGGCAATGGAAAAGGCCAATGGGTCGAAGTTATTCCTCGTCAAACGCAAAGCCTACGCGCTGGCGATAAGGTTGCTATTCGTGGTGCTGAGCGACTTCAAACAGGTCAAGATGTTGAAGTTACCAACCCGTAACTAAGCCGGTTTACTAGCCCAATGAGCCCACTCAAGGATGAGCAGCTCATTTTTCTTTTACTCCCCCTCAATTTTGATCTCATCACAAAACAGGTAAACTAGCACCATCTAACCGTTAGGGGGTGTTATGAAACGAACCAAATTAGTGAACCAATTAACAGAACTGCTAAAACCTTTTCAAATAAATGACTATTGTCCAAATGGGCTACAAGTAGAAGGGAAAGCGGAAATCCAAAAAATAGTTACAGGTGTAACCGCAAGCCAAGCCTTAATTGACGCAGCAGTTGCACGCGGCGCTGATGCTATTTTGGTTCACCATGGTTATTTCTGGAAAGGCGAAGACCAATGTGTAACCGGCATGAAAAAGCGTAGGCTACAAACGTTGCTTGCCAATGATATTAACCTGCTTGCATACCACCTTCCTTTGGATGTTCATCCGGAACTTGGCAATAATGCTCAGCTTGGTAAATTGTTAGGGCTTGAAATTGAAAGGCCGCTTGAGCCATGGAATAAAAATAGCGTCGCTGTTAAAGGCAAACTAACAACACCAATGACTGCAACGGATTTTGCAGCACTTGTTGAAGAAAGGCTTGGCCGTAAACCACTGTTAAACATCGCTGGCGAGCACCTTATTCACACCATTGCTTGGTGTACTGGTGGTGGACAAAGCTTTATTGACCTTGCAGCAAATCAAGGTATAGATGCCTACCTCACGGGCGAGGCGTCAGAGCAAACGATCCATTCTTCGAACGAGCAGCAGATACACTTTATCGCCGCCGGACATCATGCCACCGAACGCTACGGTGCCAAGGCGCTCGGCGAATACTTAGCAGCGCAATACGACCTCGATGTTGAGTTCATCGATATCGACAATCCGGTTTAATACCAACTCGCTTAATTAAGTGATCTATTT
>NZ_RCSQ01000051.1:0-10710 GCF_004103255.1 Pseudoalteromonas sp. PS5 | reverse complement strand
AAATTTCTTATTTAGAACAAATAAATAGTAAGCCTTTCATGCCTTAAAATAGACCGCTTAATTAAGATAATTGGTATAAATTGTCATGATATTTTAGAGAAAAAGTGCAGCGATAAAGGCTGCACTTTTTTAATGTATTTTTGGTTACCATGACAGCAACGAGCTAATACCTAGTTTTTTGTCATGAACTCGATAGCTGCTGCGATTTCATCATCAGAACAGTCCATACAAGTACCACGAGGTGGCATTGCATTAAACCCATTAATCGCATGGTCTAGTAGTACTTCAGAGCCTTTGGCTAGACGTGCAGCCCAGTCATCAGCTGTTTTAGGAGCACCTAGCGCGCCAGTACCATGACAAGCAAAACAAGAAGCTTGGTAAACTTGTTCGCCTGAGCGAGGGCCAGTTGGTACCGCTGCTGCTGCACTTTCAGCACCAGCTAAATATACTGAACCGATTGGCTGAAGGCGTTGTTTAATCGCTTCTTCAGTTAAAGAATTGTCATATGGTTGCGCAACTGCGGCTGTTGATAGCAATAAAAGTGCTGCTGAAAGTTTTTTCATTTACCTTGCTCACTTCGTTTGAACGTGTTCAATCACGATGATGGATGACGGAATTATTGCGATTATAACGCCACCTGTTCATTTATAAAACGTAAACTTGAGTATAAATGGTTAAAACCATTAATTTATTGCGTTAGGGCAAGCTTTTTGCCCAAATTCGTAGAACCACAGCCAAGTTTTGTGGTTGTCACGAATACGCTTTAAGTAAGATACGCAATTTACCTAAGAATGGATTAGAGTCTGCTAACTTGGATAAGTCTGACAGACTCGTTAATTTCTATATTAAGCCATTTCTACTAACTTTGAGATGGCTTTTTCAATTCCAGAAGCTGCCTCTAGCACCGAGGATGCCAACATATACGCTGGTGTTGATATCACTTTTTCACCTTCATCAACTACGATGTCAGATACTGTGCACTCAACATGTTTTGCTCCTAACGTATTAATAGCAGCTGCGGTATCAACATCAGAGCCTATGGTTGCAAGCGTACCTGGTGCATGAATATGTGGGATGAGCGCCGGTGCAATACATAAATATGCTATTGGTTTTTGTTGGCTGTTAAACGCACGACATGCGATTTTCATGCTTTCTAAAATCGTTGATTCGGCACCTTTAAAAGCGAAATCAGACAGGTTTTTCGCGACACCAAAGCCGCCAGGTATGACAAGTGCATCAAATTCATCTGCATTGAGAGTCTCCAAATCTGCTATTTCTCCACGCGCGATACGTGCAGCTTCCACTAGTACATTACGACGTTCTTCTTGTGTCTCGCCTGTTAGGTGGTTGATCACATGGAACTGATCAATATTAGGTGCAAAACACTGGTAGCTTGCTCCTACTTTTTCTAGATTAAGTAAGGTTAGTACCGATTCATGGATCTCTGCACCGTCAAATACACCACAGCCACTAAAAATTACTGCTACTTTTTTCATTCACTTCTCCTTCTAACGTCTTGTTGCGCGCGCTATATACATAAAAAGAATTATGGCCTAATTAAAAAATTATAAAGGATCTTCTATGATCTTTGATCATTTGTGGTAGTATACTCCTCCGCTTGAGAAAATCAGGCTATTTTTTGTTCATACGTTCTAAAATGTGTGGCCAATAAAATTCTTTATCCACAAATGGCCGAAGATAATAACAACTAAAAAAGCTCTAAAAACGCAAGTAAACCAAAGCCTTAAATCGTACTCTGACTTCAAGTTGAAAGTTCTGGAGCAATTTTTCGTGTTTGTCTACAAAGTTATCCACAGGCTCAACTTGCAATATCCAAATGATAGGCTAACGTGAAACTCGTTTTATCTTGTGCCTTGTGGCATCCTTACATTCTACTCTGTAAAAGACTAATTTAGGATCCAATATTTATGTCTCAGATCCCTCAAAACCCTTTGATCTTGGTTGATGGTTCTTCCTATTTGTTCCGTGCTTATCATGCGCCACCGCATTTAACTAACTCAAAAGGTGAGGCGACGGGGGCAATCTATGGCGTGATAAATATGCTCAAGAGTTTACTGAAGCAATATCAGCCTAGTCATATGGTTGTAGTCTTTGACGCAAAAGGGCCAACCTTTCGTAATGAAATGTACAGCGAATACAAGGCACATCGCCCACCTATGCCTGATGATCTCAGAACGCAGATCGAACCAATCCATGAAATTATAAAAGCAATGGGCTTGCCACTTGTCAGTATCAGTGGTGTAGAAGCTGACGATGTGATCGGCACCTTCTCTAAAATCGCCTCAGAGCAAAGTCGTCACGTACTAATAAGTACAGGTGATAAAGACATGGCGCAATTGGTTAATGAGCATGTTACTTTGATCAACACGATGACAAACACCATTTTAGATCCCGCAGGCGTGGTGGAAAAGTTTGGCATCGGTCCTGAACTGATCATTGATTATCTCGCGCTGATGGGTGACAAAGTAGATAATATTCCGGGTGTGCCTGGAGTGGGTGAAAAGACTGCACTTGCCATGCTTCAAGGATTAGGGTCGATAGACTCACTGTATGATAATCTAGATAAAATCGCTGGTTTGGGTTTCCGTGGTTCCAAAACCATGGCGAAGAAGCTAGAAGAGCATCAAGCACAACTGAAGCTCTCATACGAATTGGCAACGATTAAGCTTGATTGTGAAGTTGAGCAAGATCTAGAGCAATTTAAAATTGCAGAAATGGACAAAGATCGCCTGATTGAGCTGTATGGTGAGTGTGAATTTAAGCGCTGGCTGGCTGAGTTATTGGATGGTCAACAACAATCAGATATCGTTACCATTGAAGCGGAGGGATCAGCACCAGCGGCAGCCCAAGTAGAAACTCACTACGAAACGATCCTTACAAAAGCACAACTTGAGCAGTGGGTTAGCAAACTAAAAGCTGCTGATTTAATCGCTTTTGATACCGAAACGACCAGTGTTAATTATATGCAAGCGGATCTGGTTGGAATGAGTTTTGCTGTTGCACCGGGTGAAGCAGCTTATTTACCCATCCATCATGATTACGTCGGCGCACCAGAGCAACTTACCCAAGCAGCGGTGTTTGAGGTGATGGCGCCATTACTTGCCGATCCCCAGATCAAAAAAGTGGGTCAAAATCTAAAATACGATCAAAGTGTACTTGCCCGCGCAGGGCTTGAGCTAAACGGAATCGCTTTTGATACTATGCTAGAGTCGTACGTGTTTAACAGCGTGGGAACTCGCCACGATATGGACTCATTGGCGCTTAAATATCTGGGTCATAAAACAATTAGCTTTGAAGACATTGCGGGCAAAGGCAAGAATCAACTGACATTTAACCAGATTGAGTTAGAAAAAGCGGCACCTTATGCAGCAGAAGATGCTGACATTACGCTTAGGTTACATCAACACCTTTGGCCATTAATTGAGAAAGAAAATAGTCTAAAACAGGTCTTCACAGAGATTGAATTGCCGCTATTAAGCGTGTTGTCTAGAATTGAGCGCACAGGCGTACACATTGATGGTGATATGCTTGCAAAACAAAGTGTTGAGATAGAGAAGCGTTTAGGAGAGTTGGAACAGCAAGCTTTTGAAATTGCAGGTGAGGAATTCAACCTCAGTTCGACCAAACAACTGCAGGCAATATTGTTCGACAAGCTTGAGCTACCGGTGATCAAGAAAACTCCAAAGGGTGCGCCGTCAACAGCGGAAGAGGTGCTGCAAGAGTTAGCGCATGACTACCCATTGCCTAAGCTTATCATCGAGCACCGCGGTTTATCGAAGTTGAAGTCTACTTACACTGATAAATTACCGAAGTTAGTGAATGCTGATACTGGTCGTGTACATACTTCATATCATCAGGCTGTAACGGCGACAGGACGTTTAAGTTCAAGTGATCCGAATTTACAAAACATTCCAATTCGCAATGAAGCTGGTCGTCGTATTCGCCAAGCATTTGTTGCAGACACCAACAAACAAATTGTTGCAGCAGACTACAGCCAGATTGAGCTTAGGATCATGGCGCACTTATCTCAAGACAAGGGGCTACTTCGCGCTTTTGCAGAAGGAAAAGATGTGCACAGTGCTACAGCTTCAGAGGTGTTTTCTGTGCCGCTTGAAGAAGTGACGTCAGATATGCGTCGAAAAGCTAAAGCGGTTAACTTTGGTTTGATTTATGGCATGAGTGCTTTTGGTCTTTCGCGACAACTCGATATTCCAAGAAACGAAGCACAGCATTATATGGATACTTACTTTGAACGTTTCCCTGGAGTGCTGGAATATATGGAACGTACAAGGGAAGAAGCGGCCGAGAAAGGGTATGTTGAGACTTTATTTGGCCGACGCTTGTATTTACCCGATATAAAAGCGCGTAATGGTGCTCGCAGAAAGGCTGCTGAACGTGCTGCGATTAATGCTCCTATGCAAGGTACTGCTGCTGACATTATTAAAAAGGCCATGATTAAAGTGGATGAGTGGCTGCAAACGTGCAGCCGTGACGACATTCAATTATTGATGCAAGTGCATGATGAATTGGTGTTTGAAGTCCATAGCGATAAAGTGACAGAGTACAGTGAAAAGATCTGTGAGTTAATGAGTGCTGCAGCATCACTAGATGTCCCGTTACTGGTAGAAGCTGACAGTGGTGATAATTGGGAACAGGCACACTAACTAGAAATCGGGATAATAGCCTATTCTCTAGCAGCTGTTATCCTGGGCTATTGACGCACAAGTTTGCCGTGTATTAAGCAATAATCTCTGGCTAGCTTGATATTGCGCCTGTTGAGCTTAGGTGACTTAGCGGATTAACTCACTGCTTAACACGAGAGGCAAAGCCGCGAACTTTATTGTATTAGCGCCGTATCATCTTTCTAGGTGATACGGTTTTTTTGTGGATGACTTAATTTATGTGTGCAAGTAAACACTAGCGGTATAGCGTCTTAAATTTGTAGCTTCTGTTAATCTCCAGTAACAAAAAAAAACTTAACGTTGAAAGTTTATCAAATTGGCTTAAGTTTTGCTTTTTGGTGTTTATTTCTGGACATCTATTTGTTAGAGTTCGCGCCGTCCTCATCCTGTAGGACATCCTGTTGATGATGTATCTCTCGTAAGAGGATACAGTGTATTGATAGCTTCTCCCCAGATTGCTATAGCGGCTCGTTATTTTGACGAGCCGTCTTTTTCTCTGCTTTAGTGTCTTCCAATTATCGTCTCAATTTCCTTTTCAGCAATAGTCTGCAACTAGGTATTAAAACCCTTAGTGAGAAGGGCTTTATTTAATTTTAACTGCGTTTTACACTGGGTGCACAAACGTTATGTTCTCTCAATTAATAAGGAAGTCGTCATGCTTAAATACCTACTGTTAGGTAGTGCACTATTTTCTGCTCAGTCTTTTGCGTCTTGGCAGCTTGATCAACAACATAGTAATGTTAGCTTTGTTTCTGTGAAACAGACACATATTGCGGAAGTACATCATTTTAAGAAAATAGCAGGCTCGCTATCTAAGCAAGGTGAACTTGAGATCAACATTGATCTTGCCAGTGTAGAAACCATGATCCCCATCCGTAACGAGCGGATGCAAACCATGTTATTCAATGTTGCGGATCATCCACACGCGAAGATAACGGCCAATGTCTCTAAATCACTTAGTAATTTAGTTATGGGGCCTCAGACAATCACTGGAGTTAATGCTGCGCTAACGCTTCATGGTCAAACTCAAGAGATCACCCTAGACTTGCTCGTGACTAAAAATGCTGACGGTTTAGTCGTTACTCCAGTAAACGTGGTTGTACTTGACGCAACACAGTTTGGTTTTAGTGCGGGGATCGAAGCGCTCACCAAGATCGCTGGGTTAAAAACGATTTCCACCAGTGTGCCTATCACCTTTAATTTAGTTTTTGATGAACAAAATTGATGAATTAATTGCACAGTATGTGACAGCCCATGCGCCGACAGAAAGCTGGTCGGCCCCTTCGTGTGGCTTTTCCGAGATAGTGATTGATACGGATGGACGCTGGTTTCATCAAAAAAGTGAGATAAAAAGAGCATCGCTCGTTGCGTTATTCGCGAGTGTATTAAGCTATGATGGAACACATTATTGGCTAAAAACTCCGGCAGAAAGCTGCATTGTGAAGGTGATGGCACATCCTTTTGTGATTGAGCAGTGGTACTTTTGTGAACATGCTTCACGTTTGTCACTTGCTCCGTGCATCATTGCTGTGGACAACATAGGACGTGAATGGCCGATTAGTAGTATGTTTCCACTGGCGCTAGAACGAGTAAATGGCGTTGATATTCCCTTTTTGCGGCTCAATTACGGATTAACTGCTAGAGTGTCACGAAATGTCTACTACCAGTGGGTGGAGATGTTGCAAGAAGATAAAATTGGATTTTATCTAGTGTCGGCAAAGACGCGCTTCTATCTCGGATAGGCGCGCCTCTATTTCGTCATGGCGCTTTTTACTCTGTAGCTTCAGTCTTGTCTTTAACAAAAGGGCCCAGGTACCATTCGTCTAATTTCCAAGCCAACTCGTTCAAGCCGATACCTTTCAAAGACGAAAACGCATGTACCGTTATGTCGCCATTTAACTCTGCTAAGGCACGGCGAACTTGAAGCACTTCAGCTTTGCGCTTACCTTGTTTTAGCTTATCCGCTTTGGTCAGTAGCGCAAGCACGGGTATACTGCTACTAATTGCCCAATTGATAAGATCCATATCAAGATCTTTCAGCGGGTGGCGAATATCCATTAGCACCACAATCCCTTTTAAGCATTTACGACGCTGTAGGTATTCACCCAGTGCTTTTTGCCACTTCTTTTTCATTTCTAGTGGTACTTTGGCAAAGCCATAGCCAGGCAAATCGATAAGACGCTGATCCTCGCCCAAAGAAAAGGTATTAATAAGCTGGGTACGGCCGGGGGTTTTACTCGTTCTAGCAAGCTTTTGATCGGTTAATGTATTGAGAGCACTTGATTTACCTGCATTAGAACGACCCGCAAAAGCCACTTCAATTCCAGTATCCGGTGGTAGTTTACTGATATCTGGGGCACTGGTAATAAACTGTGCCTGATTATATTTCACGCGAGATTTTAGCACGCTGACTCCTAACTGATTAAACTTTCGCGGATTGAATTGCGTATTTTATAACAGTATGGCTGAAACCAAAAGCGTTACGCTAACAGTTATGGGTGCTGCTTTTTGAGCGTAAGGCGGGGATTGATGCGCCATTATTAATTAATCTAGGTCAAATCCCTGTAAATTATAAGCTTAATATGGGCAGAAAACGTGCCAGAGAAAGTAATATCGTGTAGAATGTAGAAATTGCAATGTCAATCTAAAGAGTATACCCATCAGTAGTCACTACTGAACGAGGCATATTTGGGTGGATCGGTGCTGTTTGGCGTTATTATTGCTGAGTACTGCATGTAAGATTCATCTGATTAAGATAACAACCTAATTTTAGTACTGATTGGTATTATTTACCCAAGCGATAAAGAGAGCGACTTTAGTTCGCATGGGTGCAAATTACAGGGTCGGAAACAGAGAATTTACCATGAAAAAAATAGCATTAACTTTAACAATGTTGCTTGGTACGTTGTCAGCAAGCAACGCATCGGCATTCGATGGTGACGCAGAAGCAGGTAAGGCGAAATCTGCAACGTGTGCAGCATGTCACGGTCCAGATGGCAACGCCCCTGTGACTATGTATCCAAAAATCGCAGGACAGCATGCCGATTATATTTACAAGCAACTGCAAGAGTTTAAGCTAGGAATGACCTCAGGTGGTAAAGAAGGGCGTATGGATCCGGTAATGAGTGGTATGGCTATGCCTCTTTCAGATCAAGATATGAAAGACTTAGCTGCGTATTTCTCTACCTTATCTATGTCTGCTGGTACAACACCTGAAGATGTGGTTGCTGTTGGTCAGCAATTATATAAAGCGGGTGATGCTGAAAGAGGGATCCCTTCTTGTGCAGCATGTCATGGTCCTCGAGGCAATGGTACATCATTGGCTAAATTTCCTAAGATATCTTTCCAGCATCCTGAGTACATCAAGGCCCAGCTTGAAAAGTTCCGCGACGGTACTCGCAATAACGATATGAACGGCATGATGCGTGACATCGCGAAAAAGCTTACTGACAAAGATATCGAAGTACTATCTAAATATTTAGGTGGACTACACTAAAGTCGTATATTGAGTTTATAGCGCTCGTTGTAAACTCCTACTATTGAAAAAAGGGCAGCACACGCTGCCTTTTTTTATATCCTAAAATGTGAGACATATCTCACTTTTTCTGTGAGATATTGTCTTTGCTTAATTGTAAGTTTTAGCTTAATTTTAAGCTTTGGTTCATTGTAAGTTAATGTAATCAATATGATTTCTGTTTGATTAAAAAATTTAAGGTAAGAAATTTGTTATTGAACAGTTGTAACTCAGGCTCAGGAGCGTAAATTATTCGTTGTCGCCAAGCAATACAAAAAAAGGGACAATGCGATACGGAAGCGTAGGTGGCAATATTTAGTATCTAGATTGATACAAAGGACTATCAAGAAAGCGTTAGGAAGACCGAGAATAAGAAATTCATGGAAGTCTCATAACAATAACAATATGGAAATGTCACGGAAGTCTAAAATAAAAACAATACGGACGACAATAAAATAATAAGAATAATAAGGCTTAAAAGTCGAAGGGAGAAGTGTCCAGTTGTGACGCTCAGATTAGTAGGCGGTAGAGAGTAATCTCTGCCGCCTTTTTATTTGGTTGCTTTTCGCTTACCTGATACAATAGCCTTCTTATTAAGCAATTATTGTTAACCATTGCAAGATTCAACTCTGATAAGTTGTGGCCTATGTCTAGGTGAGCAGCTTGAAACCTATCATCAAGACAAACATAGACTATATTGGCAATGTCAGTGCTGCCATCTGGTTATGGCGGATCCAAATTCAAGGCTAACACCAGCGCAAGAAAAAGCGATTTATGATAGTCATGAGAATGATTTGGAAGATGCAGGCTATCGCCGCTTTTTAACTCGGGTTTCTGAACCGCTAATAGCTCGCCTATCGAAGCCAAGTCTAGGGTTAGATTTTGGTTGTGGACCAGGCCCCTTGCTTGCAAAAATGTTGGAAGAGGCAGGACATCAAGTTTCATTGTTTGACTTGTACTATGCCAATAATCCCGAGGTGCTAAAACAACAGTATGATTTTATTGTTAGCACCGAAGTGGTTGAGCACCTTGCCAAACCAAGACAGGTACTACAGCAATTATTAGCACTGCTAGATTGCGGGCAACCGCTCGTATTAATGACTAAACTTGTGATAGATAAATCGCGCTTTGCTAATTGGCATTATAAGAATGACTTAACACATATTTCGTTTTTTAGTCAGAAAACCTTTGCGTATTTTGCTGCGCAGCAAGATTGTGATTTAGAATTTATAGGGAATGATGTCATCATTCTCACCAAGCGTAATACACGCCAGAATTTTGAGTAATTGATTATGACCAGAAAGAAAAAGACACGTAAAATTGCGACCAATGGTACACCTAGGTTAAGTAAAGAAAAGCTTCAAGAGTTACGCGCAATAAAAGAGATGCGTAATAAAAAAACGAAAGGTAAAAAGCCTGGCTCAAGAAATGCGCCAGACATATCACCAAAAGCGCAGTCTGAAGTGACAGCAAAAAAAGATCCTCGAGCTGGAAGTAAAAAACCTATTTCTCTGGTTGTTGAGTCGCAACCGGTTAAAGAAAATACACAGCCTGAAATGAAGCGTCATTTACAGCCGCAAGCGCAGTTACATAACGCCGCTGAGGTGCTGACGCCAGAGCAAGAGTTAGAGCAACTTGAAAATGACGAGCGTTTAATGTCGTTGCTTGAGCGCCATGAGCAGGGTGAATTACTCACAGGCAAAGATGCTAAATACTTCAATCGTGGTATTGCACGTCATCAAGAATTATGTGAACTTTTAGGTATTGATGATGAATTTGAAGAAAGTGACATGGAAGAAGATGATCCGTTAGATCAGTTTATGAGTAATGACTTAGCAAATGAATGGCTAGATGATGACTTAGAGGAAGATAACAAATAATGAACACTGCATGGATTGTCGCACTTTTTATCGGCGCTGTGATCATTGCTGGTTTGGCATTTTACGCAGGTAAATTGCTATGGCAGTTGAAGGTGCAAAAAGAAAAAATTGCCAAGCATCGTGAAGAAAAAGCGATAGAATTAGAGAAATCGCGTCAACAGCGCAATAGCAAGATAGCTGATAGCGTAAACCTTATCGCCCGGGCGATGAAAGAGAAACAGTGTGAGTACTCTGAAGGCTGTCTCAGAGTCTGGGTGCTTATCTCTCAATATAGCTTTGATAATGAGGTGGATTTACAGCTAGATTACCCTGGTGTCTATCAGATGTATGAGGAGGTGAAGGAAATGCCGACTCATGACGCACGCAAGAAATACTCTAAAAAAGAAATCTATAAAATGGACAGTCAGCGCTGGCGTGCAGAAGAGCGTTTGGAACCAGAGATTTTGAAAGATTGTGAGAAATTGATTGTGCGTTTTAAAGCTGCGACAGGCAGTGAAAACGTGGTGTTTCAATAATACCAATTTAACTTAATACTTGTTCAATTTGAAGGAGTCAATCTGACGCTAACCACGTTAAAAATTTCTCATTTAGAAGCACTAAATAGCAAAATTTT
>NZ_RCSQ01000050.1:0-29997 GCF_004103255.1 Pseudoalteromonas sp. PS5 | reverse complement strand
TTTAGTTGTTCTAAATGAGAAATTTTTAACGCTGTTAGCGTCAGATTTACTCCTTCAAATTGAGCAAGTATTAAGTCAAATTGGTATTATACATAACAAAAACAGAATGAATAGTTGAATTATATCTATTTTTATTAAGTTAAAAAGGTTGGAATAATACTGATACCGTAAAATTCGATAACGAAGTGTAGAAATTGATGCTTACCACCTTGGTGATTTTACTGCTCCTCCATTTTGTCGTTGCCGCTTTTGTGATGGGAAAAAGCACAGCTCAAAATGGTTTTTTATTCCGTGTTACTAACCTTTTTGCTCTGGGTGTTGGCCTTTGTTTGGTGCTAGCTTGGGGGTATTGGAGTACCTCAAAAAGCAACGCAAACACATTGTTTGAAATAAACTTTTTGCGACTTTGTGTGGTTTCTCTTATTGGCTTTATGAGCTTTGTGTTACTGCGCTATTCAATTCATTACCTTGATGGCGACAAGTTACGAGGACGGTATTTTCGCAGCCTGCTGATCACATTGCTGTGTGTGACTGTGGTGGTGTTAAGCAATCACTTGATACTATTTTGGGTTTCTTGGGTTGGAATTAGCCTAAGTTTACATCGTCTTCTAGTGTTTTATCCAAACCGACCAAGAGCTGCCTTGGCTGCACATAAAAAGTTTATTTTGGCGCGGTTGGCGGAGTCAGCACTCTTAGGTGCTTTTATCTGTATCTATTTAACCACAGGCTCACTGCAAGTTAATGAAATATCGGAATTTTATTCGACATATACAGGCGCGATCACAGCTTTGGATCAAACCGCCGCCATTTTATTGGCTGTTGTTGCGTTAATAAAGTGTGCTCAGCTCCCCGTTCATGGGTGGCTAATGCAGGTTGTTGAGTCTCCAACGCCTGTCAGCGCGCTGCTGCACGCCGGTATCATTAATTTAGGTGGTTTTCTGGTGATGTTATTTGGAGCCTTAGTCTTACGGGTAGAGGCTGCGAAGTGGCTGCTTTTAATTGTAGCAGGGATCACCACGTTATTAGCGGCGCTTATTATGACTACGAGGATCAGCTTAAAGGTTCGTTTAGCTTGGTCTACATCAGCGCAAATGGGGCTCATGCTGGTGGAATGTGCGCTTGGGCTATACGAGTTGGCGCTGCTACACTTGCTTGCTCACTCAGCGTATAAAGCACATGCCTTTCTTAATGCGAGTCAATGGGTTCATGAAGACTTAACTCGACGGATGAGCAAGCAAGTAGAGCCGCCTTTGTGGCAGTGGTTAGGCGCACTTGGTGTTGCCATGGGTTTGGTTTATGGTGCAGCAAGCAGTATCGGGTACCAAGGGCCTGTGAGTATTTGGGCACTGATGATAGGCGCACTGACAGTATGGTTGGCACTGCGGTTCGAAGCTCAGGTGCTGCGTAGCTATTGGAAAATACTCGGTATTGCGTTGGTACTACTGGTTGTGTACAGCGTACAGAAATGGTTATTACATTTTATGGTCGCTTTACCCGACGAGCTAAGAACACAGGCTTTTTCCGCTTCAGATATATGGCTGCTCACCATAGTGATCACATTAGCGATAGTCAATTATCTACTTTACTATCGCGCCTACTTACCTCTGGTACAAAAGCTGTCTCGATTATTATATGCAGGTCTCTATTTGGATGAATGGATGACTAGATTGACCATATTACTTTGGCCTGTGCAGCTGCCTCGTACCAAAAAGCAAAAGTATCTCGCTAAACATCATTATACCCCCAACCTTGAGGAGCTGAAGTAATGTTCAATCACAGTAATAACCAGAGTGTATTGTCAGCGCCACAGCAACAGCAATTGCTCGACGCAGAAATGCGGATCGCGCCAACTTGGCCGCTTGATCAGTTAATTGCGGTTAATCCGTTTTGGGGGATAAAAGCCTTGTCATTTGATGTGGCGGTGAGCAAACTGAGTGCGTTGGCACAAGTTAACATGTTGATGCCCATTGATTTCTATCTTGAACAGTGGCTACAAGGGGCTATCGCGCCTGCTGCGCTACAACAAGCTGCCGAGTACTATCAGGTGCCGCTCAGCAATAATGAATTACTGAATTGGTTAAGGCAAAGTCGCCGAAAAGCGTTACCACATTGGCATACATTGGCTGATCTATTTGACCGCTACCGCTCTGAACACAAGATGCCATGGCAAGAGGAAATAACCCATCAAATTAGCCAATTTTGCGCTGCCCACTATCAGCAAATGCAGCCTATCTTGAAACAAACCCAAGGACACAAAAAGCTCTGCGTTTATCGTCATTGGCATGAGACGGTTTCTCAAGATTTGGGCATAAGTATCGTGATGGGGGAACCTGGTTTAGTCGAATACTTTAAACAGTTACCGACAGAACCTGATACGGTAATAGCGCTGACCGTTGAGACATTGGGTATTGAGTTCACAGCGCTTGCGGACTACGCACATATGCTGCTGTTAGATATAAATGGTTGGGCGTCATGGGTCGGGTACGAGCGTTGGCAGGCCAATCTTACCGGCAGCCCAACTTCTGACATGCGGGCGCTATTGGCTATTAGAATGGCATGGGAGCTTGTGATTTGGCAGTATGTTAGTAAACGTTATCCTACGATGTTTAGTCAAATCAGCCATCATTGGAACAGGCAAAAGCAGCAGCTACCTAAAATCATCGCGGAGCATAAGCAAGCACTCTCGCCAAGGTTGTTATTCCAGCGTGCACTAGAGCTTAGCTATCAAACTAAGTTAGCTCAACAATTCGAGTGTAAGCAAGCACATGAGAGCAACGCAAATATACTACAAGCTATATTTTGCATTGATGTGCGCTCAGAGGTAATACGTCGGGCATTAGAAAAGCAGCACCTTGGTATTCAAACGATGGGATATGCTGGTTTTTTTGGCTTACCGATAGATTATCGAGCCTCAGATAGCGGCTTTGAGCGACCACAATTACCCAGTTTATTAAAAGCCCCATTAAAGGTAACACAAATACACGAGCCACAATCGCTAACCACACAACGTCAACATGCGGGGCGCTGGCAGAGTTGGTCACATTCTGCCGCAGCTTCTTTTTCTATGGTTGAATCGATGGGGATGAGCTATTTTTACAAGCTGTTACGTAAAGTGTTTATGCTGCATCCCACCGCGCACCCTGTTGATAGCCACATAGGTACAACAGCATGGCGGCTTACTCAAGATGAAAGAGAGATTTCGGCTACTGAACAAGCTCAATTGGTTGCACCTATCTTAGCGGGTATGGGACTAACAACATTTGCAGATACAGTTTTGTTAGTAGGTCACGGAGCAAAAACCACTAATAATCTTCACGACGCGGGGCTACAGTGTGGCGCATGCGGTGGTCAATCTGGCGAGGTTAATGTAAAGGTACTCGCCCAGCTATTAAATGATGTTGCGGTGCGTAATGAGCTGATAAAACTGGGGGTGCAGATCCCTGTCACAACTCGGTTCATCGCGGCATTACACAATACCACAACAGAGCAAATTGTAACTTATGGCGAACTCAAACCAGAGATCAGTCAGTGGCTAAAACAGGCATCACATCTAGCCCGCATTGAGCGCTCAGAGGCACTTGCAATCACCCCCGATATTTTGTCACAGCAACAGCTAGAACAGCAGTTTAGCGCTCGAACCAAGGACTGGTCTCAAGTACGTCCTGAGTGGGGGCTTGCGAATAACGCTGGATTTATTATTGCGCCTCGACAGACAACGCAGGGGCTAGACCTACAAGGTCGAGTGTTCTTACATGAGTACGATTATCAGCAAGACCCAGAGTTAACTAAATTAACCTCAATTTTAACGGCGCCAATGCTCGTTACTAATTGGATTAATATGCAATATAACGCCTCAGTCACCGATCCTGGTAAGTATGGTAGTGGTAATAAAGTACTTCATAACGTGGTAGGGGGGCGAATAGGCGTTTTTGAGGGTAATGGTGGTGATTTGCGAATTGGTCTGCCACTGCAATCAGTTTATAACGGTGAAAAGTGGATGCACACACCACAGCGTTTGAGCGTAATAGTCCAAGCACCGACAAGCGCCCTTGAGCATGTGATAGCTGAGCATGAAGTGGTGAAACAACTGGTGGAAAATGAATGGTTATATTTAATTTCCATTTCACCAAAATGCAACGTACTCAAGCGATTTGAGCGGGGGCAATGGCACAGAATTTAAGTCAAAATTGGTTTTTATTATCGCCATCAAGTGCCAAGTGTAATGAGATATGCAAGAGTAAACTCAGCTCAAACTGCCAACAATATCACGATATCGAACACAATAAGGTATGTCACTAAACCGGTGACATATCTAAAAATATGGCTGGTTATTCGATGTTTTGAATTTGCTCATTGAGTAGAAGCCTAGACCTTAACAAACTCAATGAGTTACCGAAGATAAACCGTTCAAAAATGCCTGTTTGCCCACCACTTGCCTATGGCTTTTACTAAATCTTAGTGGTTAGCAATGGAAAAACAGTGCCGTTTTTATGCTGCTGTTAGAGCTTAAACATAGCAGTTCTGAAGGGCTTTATCGAGCACGATTTCTGCCAACATAGCTTCGCCATTTTTCGCTTGTCCTATGTGACCGTGATGAGTCAGCAGAAAACTAGCCTAGCCTTAAATGTTATCATGGTGTCCATTTTCATAGAATAAAGCTCAATTTGGATGTTTTGGTGTCCAATCTTGGCAAGACTGAATATCGAGTATCCGTCATTCAGGTCTACAAATTGTTACTCATAAGCTAAGCAACGCGCTTTTATCATCTCTGAGGTAAATACTGCGTGAAATACAAAGGCATCACGATATTGGTTTGCTCTAGCGCTGATGAGCCTTGTGTACCCGTTAACTTAAAGGTTTTACTTGGAGTACATTTTTCAACGTAGGATGCCAACGATTTTGCTCTTGTACGTTTACCACTTTTGACCTCCACAGGGACGATATCGCCTTCATCGGTCGCCAAAATAAATTCGATTTCGGCGCGGGCGTCATTCCATGAATAGCTTGGGTCAACGCCAATAGCTGTGAGCTCTTGTTGCACAAAGTTTTCAGCCACATAGCCTTTGTATTCATAGTTTTGTTGCTTAATCTCTTTATAACTGCTGCCCAGCATATGATTGAGCAGGCCCACATCAAATAGAAATAGTTTAACCATATTTTCTTTTTTATAGGCTGCCAGCGGCGATTTCGGTAATCCTTCAATAGGGTAGTTTGGCAAAGCTAAGCGGCAGCAGTTAAGCCAATGGATCGCGGTTTCAAAATCGCTATAACGAGATTTACGCTCATGCACATGCTTAAATTTAAAGCGTTTAACCGACTCATCGCTGACAAGTGATAGCTGGGCTGGAATGCTATTAAATACCGATTCAATTAGTGTGGCGTCGACCTTGCCCGCGTACTTACCAAAATCGCGGCGATAACCTTCAACTAAATCGGCATGAATTTTTGTGACTTTTTCAACACGCTCTAGAATGCTTGAATCCTTAAACTGATACCAAGCAGAAACGGCTTCCGGCATACCACCGGTAAAAAAATAGTCGGTTAGTTTATCCATCAGTTTAGTGTGCACCACCGGTGTGCTTGCTTGACTATCAAATGCTTTGATCAGTGCTTGCTCGTTGGATGCGTAAATAAATTCTTGGAAGGTCAGTGGTCGTAAATTGTATTGTTCTACCTTGCCCACAGGGAAGGTGTTGAGCAAACCAATATTTGAGCCGCTGGCAGCGACAAAATAGGACGGTGCTTTTTCGGCAAAATACTTCAGCGAAGTAACGGCTCGTTCACATTCGCCAATTTCATCTAATATCAGCAAGTCGGTTTCTGGATTGAACGCTTGGTTGGTTAACAACTCAATGTTCATTACTAGCTCGTCAGGTGACAGTGAGCCATCGAACGCTTCTTTGTAGGCAGGGTTTTCAAGGAAGTCGATACGAAGGATGTTGGCAAAGGTGTTCCCAAATAACTCTTGTAGCAGATAGGTTTTACCTGTTTGTCTTGCGCCATCGATCAATAATGGCTTGCGCACAGGTTGATTTTTCCATGCTATTAGGGCGTTGAGTAAGTTACGCTGCATTGTCATTTCCCGCCAATTAAAACTGTTAACTGCCTGTAGTATAACTCAATATACACTTTTACGCGCAGAAAAGTGCGGAATTTTACATTTTTATGCGCATAAAAGTGTTGTGGTGTTCTAATTGAACAAGACCTTCCTTTTTTGAGAAAGCTTTTGGCACTTAACTCTTGGGCTTTTGGGGCAGTATGGGCAAAGCCTTAATTCATGCCATTTAGCCGCACACTAACCCTGCCCACAGAACAATTATTATTTTGGGCACTATCTACAAACTGGGGCAACTAGCTACCTGTACCCTCAGAAAGCTGCACGATCTGGGCATTTATCTGCCTACTGCGTCGGTTTAACTCTTGGGGCAAACTCCTAAGAGAACTTAACAGATCGGTGAGGCTTATTTTGGAAAAAGAGAAACGATGAACCCAACTACACAATCATCCACCACATCAACACACCCAGCGCGTCAGCAGCGGATTTTGCGCTTGCCCGAGGTAAAGGCCAAAACAGGCTTTGGCCGCAGCACCATTTATGCCTTGATGGCCAGCGGTGAATTTCCGCGATCTATTCGTATTGGTGCGCGTGCCGTGGGCTGGTTAGAAAGCGATATCGACCAGTGGATTGAAACCCGCCGTATCGGTGCTGCTTATGGCCGGGTAGAGGGTAAGCGCGGTATGCCCAACCAATAAATTGACCACCTGTTGTATCCATTCTCTATTCCAATCGTTGCCACTTGCCCATAACACGTCACTTATCACCTTGTTGGTTTTTCATGCCGTCTATTTTCAGTGGTCGGATGCAGACTCGGTGGTGAATTAGATGAAAGAAATGGCCATCAAACTCACCAGTCAAATCAGTTTTTTCTGATGACCTGTGCGCGGCTAACTGTTTGATATACATAGTCCAATACAGCTCTGTTTGGCGGCATTCAACTAGTGCAAAAAAATCGAGACGCCAAACGATCGTTTGCATTCTGGGCTTAAAAAATCAAACGGTTTGTACTTTGATGCCGATGTTGGTTTAGGGGGCAAAAAGTGCCAAACCTTTCTTTAAGCCAGTACCGGCAAGGCCTAGCAGCGTTGGATTTCAATCGAGAAGCCAAACAGTAAATGGGCTAGTTTCCCTATTTGGCGTTTCGATCCAAAAGCCAAACGGATAGTAGTTTTGGCGTATGGGGGTAAAAACATGGGGAAGTGTTTAATGAAGTGCTGCTGTTTATTTTGGCTTGGTATTTGATGAAGCGACGTTTTCTAACTTCAGTGAAGGTTGTTTGTCACTGTTACCCTCAAAGTATTCAAGGGCGTACCCCATTGCCTTGTAGCTTTTCTCGCGTTTTTTAAACATGCGTTGCAGCATTGGGAGGGCGCAGTCTACATAGTCGTGAATGGTGACTTGTGTTTTTCCTTCCGATTCACGATGAATACGACCGGCATATTGGGCTAATGTACCTTTCCATGCGATTGGCATGGCCAAAAACAACGTATCCAGTCTTGGCAGGTCAAATCCTTCGCCTACATATTTTCCTGTTGCGACGACAACTTGAGCCGATTGCAGATGATTGTCAGCGTTCTTGCGTTCCGCAGCTTTCATGGCGCCTTTAAGTACGACAGTGCTGATCCCCATCTCGGTAAGTCGTGAGTGTATGTACTCTGAGTGCTCTCTACGCTCCGTAAGGACTAACGGGTGTCCGCCATTTTGAACACACTGAGAGGCGTCTGAGACAACTTTTGAAGTGCGCAGCTCATTATTGACGAGCCAGCGGTAGGCATCGCTTATTTTTGGGCGCTCATCTGTTTTTATTAGCTCAGCTGGCGGTATATCGTAGAGCTGATGAATCATCACAGTTTGAGTAAATTGCTCATCAGGGCTTTGTTTCACTTTGTAGCGAATGGGCCCTGCCGCCATAAAAATGATTTTTTGATGACCATCTTGTCGTTCTGGTGTTGCTGTTAGGCCCAATACATACTTTGCTCTTACCTCGTTGAGTACCATTTCAAACCTTGGCGCGGATAAGTGATGGCATTCATCAACAATAATGTGGCCGTAGTCTTGGATGAGAGGCGTGATGGAATTGTCTTTTTTATTGACCAAGCTTTGGTAGGTGGCAATGTCGATAATGCCACTCGGCTTTCTTTTACCCCCGCCTATACTGCCAATGTTTACGTCGGGTAGGAACGTGCGCAAGCGCTCTTGCCACTGTTCAAGCAGTTGTCGGCTATGAACCAGTATGAGGGTGTTTACTTTGCGTTTTACGATCATGCCAATGGCTGTAACCGTTTTTCCAAATGCGGTGGGCGCATGCAAAATACCGAAGTCATGTTTAGTTATTGCGGCCACTGCGTCACGCTGGTTCTTTCGCAAAGTGAACTCGGTGTTAAGTTTTAATAATGGTTTACCGGTTTCACGCTTATCGTCAAATAGTGGCGAAATATTTTGCTCTTGTAGCAAAGCAATCGCGTCATCAAGACAGCCTCGCGGTAGTGCGAGATAACCATTTTCGATACGAGCACAGGAAATAAACCTTGGGATGCCATGGGTTGAAAAGCGCAAAGCTTGTGTTTTAAAAAACACAGGATTAGAAAAACTCGCTAATCGCTTTAGTCCGGCCAGTAGTGGCCCAGGTAACTCGCTCATCAAAAAGTAGATATGGTTGGCCAAGGTAATGATCACGTTTTTCGACAAAGACTCTAATTTTATTGGTGTGGCTTTGGCTGTGATTTCCCAAGGAGGGCGGTTGTCTGTTAGCCCTTGTTCGGACAGCAATAGGGTATTGGGTGAAATGGTTGTTATGAGTTGATCAATACTCGACTGAGTGAGCGTTTTAAGCCCAGCAAGGTACTGCCATTGATCATCGATGGCATTCAGATCACTGTCAACAAAGCAACTACAGCCTGAAAGGCGAGCCTCCTTTTGAAGTGGTAGTGCAATGAGATTGCCAAACCCGCCTTCAGGAAGGACATCTTGGTTAGGAAAGAGCCTGTCATAGGAGTCAAACGATAGATTTGGAAATATTTCCATGGCTTTATCAAGCAAAGAAAAACCCAGAGCCCGAGCTTGGTTCGCTGGGATATTGGTTTCAAAAAATATCCATAAGTGCGCCCCGTTGCCAGAACGTGAGATTTCTATCGCATGCGGAATATCAAACGCTTGGCACGCTTTGGACATTGCTTTGACTTCTTCTTGCCAACAGCCTTTGTCAAAATCGGCTGCCAACAAATAGCACGTATTATCTTTCAGTAAGGGATACAGCCCCACCACTTGATGACCGGCAAGGTGCCTGTAAATAATGTGCTCGTTTAATTCGCTAAACTTTCGGTGTGAACAGTCTTGGCATTTAATGCGGGGTTTGTTGCAAACCCCGCTTACCCACTCATTATCACAGGCTACGGAATAGCCACTGCGGCCCTGTTGATTTTGCCAACGATTGGCAAAGATATCCTCTCGTCCGCGAAATCGTTGTCTGAATAGGGCGACTTTTTGTTCTGGGGTGAATGTCTGTACTGAACGCTCGTTTTGAGCGCTACGCAAGGCCTCTCTTAATGCGAGAAGCTGCTGCTTTTCGTTTTCAAGCTCAGCTAGCCTGTTATCAATAGCAGAAATGTTTGGGTAACGAGCGTCATTCATAACAAACTATTGTTGATTCGCAGCGCTATGAAGCGCGAACTTGCGGTGGCTTGATCAGCGACTCTGCTGGAATACCTAATCCTTCATGGAGTTTCCAAATCATTTTTAGCGTGAGTGATCGCTTATGGTTTAGGATTTCATAAACACGATTGCTTTTACCTATCATGGGTTCAAGATCTTTAATGGTTAAGCCTTTGCGCTCCATCTCAAACTTTATTGCCTCAACAGGGTCTGGCAAATCCATTGGAAAATGCTTTGCTTCGTAGGCCTCGACTAACGTAACCAAAATGTCCAGCTTTTCGCCTTCAATGGTATCTGGCTCCGCCATCATTAGGTTTTCGATGTCGTGTAATGCCGCGCGGTAGTCGGCATCTGTTTTAATAGGTCTGATGTCCATTATATTTACCTCTTGTTACTACCTTTTGGCTTCAAATCGTTTGCACATCAATTTTATCGTATTGTGTATGGCTGCCGATAAACCGTATGTAAACCACCTTGTAGGCATAATTGATCCAAACAACTAACCGGTATTTATTACCGGCAATGTTAAACACGACGCGCCCATCTTTGAGAATGCTGGCATTTCTAAAGTCCTGTTTCACATCCGCCGGTGATCCCCAATCAGCGTTTAATGCATGCCTATACCACGCTAACGTTGGCTCTTTAGCGTCAATGTATTCTGGGCTGTCTTCCCAAAATGTTTTTAAGGTTGATAGTGCGATAATTCTCATAAATAGATGTTAGTCCCATATTGGGACTTTTGCAAGTTTGGCACTTTTGATGCGGTTAGGAGTTTTTACCGCATCCCCAATTGCCCCATTCCTTGGGGCGGTTCAAATCCTTCTTATTCACCTTCTAAAGCTTGTGGTATCAAATGTTGCCCCATTGTCCCAACAGCCCACTGCAAGTGAGCAGTTGGCTGTCTTGTTAGTTTCGCCTGATTGGCTTTTTCGGCATACGGCTTCGTTTGCCATCGAAGAAGGCTAATACTCAGAACCAATAGAGCGATTCTTCATAACCTAGGTTGTACGTTGGGCGTGCAGGCGAGATGAGTCCTAGTTTACGTCCTAGGCTGACAATCACGTAGAACGTGAGTTTTAACGTCAGCCAAGGAGCGAGTACCACGAATACCATCAGGCAATGCCGGGTAAGTGCGTAGCCTATGCCATGAGGCGGTTCGAGTAAGGCAATGCCAATACACCAACCAAGGCCTGCCAGCATGGCTATTGGAAAGGTAATGGGGGCGAGTAGCATCATCAGTTGCATGTTAACTCCCTCCTGTGTTGTGCTGTGAAGGGTGTTCAAAGTTCACCAGCGGTTCGATCACATCAGCTACGGTTTGATGGGCAATACGGCGCTCTTCAAAGTAATCGTGGCGGTCGTAGATGCCCTCAACGCCTTTTAGCTTATGGTTAAGACAGCGTTCGGCCACGTTGCCTGCGATACCCAAAGAGGCGGCAAGGCTGCGAAAGGTGCGGCGTAAATCGTGTACGGTGAAGTGTTCAAGTTTGCCCATTTTATTGGGTGGCTGCTTTTTGCGCCCAGGCTCGCGACCAAACAACTTAGAAATGGCGCGGTTCAGCGTATCTGGCCCCATATGTGGACGGTGGCTTGCTCGCCTGGCTGGGAAAGCATAAGGCGATCCACAAGCACGGATTTGCAGCTCGTTAAACCAGGTAATGGCTTGGCGCGGTAAGGGGATGCTGATTGGCACGCCTGTTTTACTGCGTTCTTTGGGTAGATCCCATACGCCCGTGGTTAAGTCCATTTCACGCCACATGGCTTCACATAGTTCGCTTTTACGTACGCCCAACACCAAAAACAGGCAGCAAGCGAGGTAATTGTCGCGGCCAAAGCTATTGATGTGGGCATGAAACACGCTAAAGGCGTAGTGAATTTCATCTTTGCTGAGCATCCTGTCTTTACTGGACTCCACGCCACCGGCATCGTCCACGGTAAACGCTGCTGCGGGGTTATTCAGCGTTAAATCGAGTTTAATCGCATGTCGAAACAACTGCTTCATGTACATCAAGGTGTCGTTAGCAATGGTAGGGCGGTTACTTTCTCGAATGCGTTCTAATACTTCGCGTACGTCACGTGCAGTCACTTCAGAAATACACTTAATGCCAATGACTGGGCTTATGTCTTTGGTGTAAACCCGATACGGAATCTTGGGATGCTTAAGTCGTCGGCTCAGATCGGTTCGATACCAGTCATGGAACAATTGATCCACGGTTTCAATGTCAGGTAACTCGATTTTCTGTTTCTCTAGCAGAGGATCTATGCCGTCACGTACTTCCTTTCGAAAGTATGCGGCGGCAATTCGAGCGTCTGCCAACGACATTAAAGGAAATTGCCCCAAGGTTGCTTCTCGTCTTCCTTTGGCTGTGGTGTAGCGGATCATCCGGTAAGGCGAGCCCTGTTTGCGGACGCAAAAGTATAGCCCTTCACCGTCTGAGTATTTTTTTGGTTCGGCTTTGCTGTATGCAATAACCTGTTTTGCTGTGAGTTTTCCCATGTTTACTCCATAGTTGCTGAAATAATGGAGGGGGCAATAATGGCTGCCCACCACCGATTTGCTTATTGAATCAGCAGCTAACCTGTTGTGGTGGCGAGTTAAATGCGAAAATTGGGCAACTTACTGCTCACCAATTTGCTCACCGCAAAACGCTTATTGAGCCAAAATGATGGGGCTGCCCACCATTCTGCCCACCACTAAACAGGTAGTTGGTAACGGACATCTGCAAACCGATTTGGACGGGAAAAATAAAAAAGCCCTGTATTTACAAGCAAATAACAGGGCTTCTAAGACATTCTTGGACGGGTAAAAAAACTACTCAATATTCTGGATCTGTTTATCGTTATAAATTTCACGATTTCAGTAATAACAAGGCCTGCAAAGTGATTTTGACCCGTTTTTAAGCCCTCTTACTCACCAGTGTACTCACCATAAAGAAATCGAAAAAATTTATGAAAAAAATTAAAAAAAATGCTCAATTTCTAACTGGGAAAGTTGGGATATGGGAAACATATCTAACTACCTGTATCAGTACAAACACAAAATGGTGAGTGCAGAGAGACATTCACAGACAACAAGCAATCATCACGAGTGATCCAAAATTGTAATTTACTGCCTGCTTTAACCAGGTAACATTTATCGCTAGGTCGAACGTGTTTAAGAGTGGTACGTTCAATCGGCTTTGCCGACCTTGCTATATCAGCAAATTCTACTTTTTAGCCCTTTTTATAAAGTCCATAGATTTCATATAAGCCCCTTTCGCTATGAGGTTGGTAAGTTTTAGGCGCTTGTCGCCTAAAGGCGCGCCATACCTCATGGCCAATACAGACTACGCAGAGAAAAGCCAGTCAAGCTAGAAATCGCCCGAAGGGTTGCGAAGCAAGGGGGCCCCGCTTGCGGGGTTCCGATTTATGGCTTTACAGGGTTTGAGCGAAGTGGTTTAGGGCTTAATGTGTAATTTTGTCATTTAAACTTAAAAAATTACTTCGCAAATCTTGACTGTTATTCTAGATTCAGTAAACACATTTCCTTGTTCGAATATTGAACGGGTGCCTCTTCGCAAGGCTAATGTGCGAGCATAAAATGTGAATTTCAGGCGTGCTAGTGAGACAGGGTAAAGTAAAAATACTATAACTTTGTTTTACCGTGAAGACGAGCCATTATTAACACAGCAACGTATTTCTAAGTTAAGTATAGCGTTGCATCCACCAATTGATCTCAAAGTGTGAACCGTCCTTAGGTTCGAACTCACTTTTGCCCATTTTTCGTGTTTCGCATGACTGAACTAGCTTTGATTGGTACTTGCCTGTTGACTTAATTTTAGTAATTCTGAAAAATGTCTATTGTTTTAGAGACATGCCAACAATTTGCTTTTATCAAAATCTACAGAAGGATATGAATACATTGGCAAGGAATAATAACCAGCTCGCTTTAGCTGATGTTTTAAGGGAGTTTGAAGAAAACGGCACTACCTTTACCGCTGAGATGGTAGCCCAACGCACCACGTATAGTAAAAACTCCATCAACAAGTACATTAATGAGAAGTTGCTTGATAAGTACATTTTTCATGCTGGTTCACGTGCCAAATACCGAATTGAAGGGATAAGCGCCTTATCAAATGACGAGTTCCTTGCCGTAATGAGTCAGTCAGCGAAAACTAAGCAAAAAAAACCGGAAGAGCAGTTTCACGACAAACTGGTTAGTCGCAGTCTCGATGCGTTTACTTTAGCGCTGGAGGTATATAACCGACCAAGTATGAAAAATCGTGTTGAGGCTTTCGCAATCATGATGGTCAATGCTTGGGAACTGTTACTCAAAGCAGAAATACTCAAGGCTGAAGGGTATAAAAAATCTTTAATGATGGGGGTAAAAGTATATCCATTTCAGATGCGGTTAAAAGAAGGCTGCAAGAAAAAGATCCTGTCAGAATCAATTTAGAGACGATTATTGATTTACGTGACCACGCCATCCATCTGCTGATACCAGAATTACAGCCACAATTGTCCCGGCTTTTTCAATCAACCGTTCTGAACTATCAAACACGTTATAGGAATGAAATGGGTAATGCCCCTCTTGCCGGGCAAAGTGTAGGTATGCTGAGTTTGGTTGTAGATGGACCCGCTCCAGAAGTAGCATTAATTCAAAAGTTGTATGGTAAACATGCTGCTCAATCAGTCTCGAAATTCATTCAACGCTTTGACGAAACATCGAAGGCGGTTGATTCTACAGAGTTCTCAATCCCGGTTGACTACAGACTTGCACTTGTTAAGCGGGAAGATGAAAGCGATCTGTCACTTAGTGTGGGTGATGATGGTGAAGGGGCTATTATCATCACGAAGACTAAAGATCCAGATGCTACACACCCCTACCATACGAATGAGGCCCTTGACGAAATAAACAAACGGCAGGCAACCATTTCAATCAAGAGTGGAGCTTTTCAGGCCGTGCTGAATAAACACAAAATTAATAATCAGACAAAGTCAGATATGCGTTGGGTGATTGATGGGAGACCTCGCTATTCTGAAAAATTCATTAGATGGTTTGTGGAAAATTTAAAGCAACCCAAGTGGCTGGAATCTGCTAAGGAGTTTAGACGCAGCCAACTTAGGAACAAGCGCTGATATGTCAGAAATAAAGTTTGATAGTGAGACTCTAGATGAATGCCTATTCATCGGCGTTGTGTACGACTTATACCAACCACTCTGCTTTCAAAATTTTGAATTTGGAACAGCTCCTTCCGACGTGAACTACGTTTTGCACGTCCATCACAGGGCAAATGCCCTGAACGATGTATTTAAGTCACTTGAAACAATCTATCAATTATTGTCACTGACGAATCTTCCGGTTGAAACGCCACTTGGAAATATTTCACGTTACAACTGGGTGCGTTCGATTCTAGATGTAATGTTAGGTAGAGTAACGTCGATTAGGGATTGCGTATTTCTATTGATTGAATCGGTTTATGAGGTTGGCCTGTCTCCGCGTAAGGTGTCCAGAAAAGCGTTAATTAGGAATGAAAAAATAATAACTAACAATAGGTTAATAGAACTAATAGATGAAGTCGCTGAAGCGGGAAAACATTTAAGAGAGGAAAGAGATAGACTTTTTCACCGGGGAGAGAGAAGAACTTTGGGGAGCCTCCCAGATTTTTATTATGCGGCAAGTGCAATGGAAGCTTTTGGAAGTTTAGGCAAGCATACTGGACCGGACGGCGAGGAGTTATTTCTCGAAGCGGAACACAAAAATGTTATCACGGAGATAGAGGTCGATTTCCATCAAGTTGTAACTGTTCTGTCGGCAACACTCACTGAAATATTTTCAAACCTTTACCCGATGTTTAAAGAGACATTTATTGGAAAGATGAAAGCAGGAGATGGTATAAACGAAGCCGCATTGGGTTTGATAGAGCGAGCTGAATACTACAACAGTAAGTCTTATCAAAACTAATCTATCGAAATAAAATTAGTTGAGCATTCACAATTATGATTGTTGTTATTAATGCCAGAGATGTGGCAGCTTGTGAATTGATTTATTGAGCGCTTAACTGTTTCTCAAAGTAATATTTTTCGAACTATAGAGGATGAGTGAGTTTAACCAATAGAATCCTTGCCATACATAAAGTAATCCGTAAAACGTTAATCAGCAAAGCCACTGACTCATTAATGTCCAAACCTTAGTCATTGGCAATCTATCTTCTGATCTATATGGTACTCACTCAATGCGCAGAACCAAAGCGACTTTGGTTTACGCACGAACCAAAAATATTCGCGCTGCTCAATTACTACTTGGTCACACAAAAATCGATAACACAATTAGATATCTCGGAATTGAGATTGAAGATGCTATCAAGATATCCAGAGAAACAGATTGTTAATTAAGAAAAGGCGGCAATTTAAGCTGCCTTTGCCCCAAAACAAGCTAGAAAATTTTGCTCAACGGGGTATTATCGGTTCTGACCGAATATTGCTTAGTCAGCATAAATTTAACGGTATGGTTTAAAAATGGCGAACGAGCTCTCATTGAGCTAGCCCTAAAAGTTGACTGTATTTATATACAGTTTCGCCGTACTTCTCCTATAGTCAAGAAAACGACCCTCTGGGTCGTTTTTATCCTTTTCATAATGATGAAAAATATCTGTATAGCAACAAGTTAGTTATTATGATAAAACTGGTACAATGAGATTAATGACCCATGACTCGGTAGAGAAACGACCCATTGGGTCGATATTAAATTGTTAGGTGCTAAGGATAGTTTTTGTTTAATAATCTAGTTCAGTGGCTCAAAGGTGGAGTGGAAAAAACTCTCTTTGAACAAGAGTGTCTCGATCTTTGCTTAAGTCACTTGCCCGAAAACTTAAAAAACATTGCTGAACAGCAAATATCCGAATATAACCTGTTTCAACGTGAAGCTGATAATCGAAGTTTAAACTTATATCGGGCTTCTATATTTAATCGAGTTATTGAACCTTCGGTGAAGCTGCCAGTTAAATCGAATGATTGCATATTGGTTAAGTTAGTTGTTGAGTTGAGTGAAAAAGAAAGGATTAATGTAGTCTTACACGCTACAAACTTTAGAGTGTTTTGTATTTGCTTTAACAAATCTGTAGCTCATTTAGCCCAAAATAAGGCACTAAACGTTATAGGTTGCACTAGTTCATGGAAATCAGTTGTTTAGCACCTAACAAGTGCCTCAACCAAAAGGACGCAAAACAGCAGGCTTGTGCTCCTTCGTCGCTCAGTTTAGCCTGCTATTTTGCGCCGGTTAGGCAAGCGTTAGGCCATACAGGGTTTCGTCGAATGGCATATTTAAAATAAGTAGGTATAGCTGAAATTGAGCCAGCTTTAATAATTATGACTACTAGACAAAATGATAACTAAGCGTAAGTTACTGTTTCAATTCTTACTATTATACCCAGCGTATACAGTTATAGCGCTGGCAGTACTTTGTGGGGTTTTATCTATTGCTTATGGGTGGTCTTATAGTTACACAAAGTCATTTTTCTTAGTTTCTTCTATTTTTCTTGTTGTGTTGTTTTATATACTAAATCTCAGGGCGATAATTCAGGCTCTGTTAGCTAAGAAATTGAAGTAATTTAATAAATGGCATATAACAAGTGCCTAAACCAAAAGGGACGCAAAACAGCAGGCTGTGCTCCTTCGTCGCAAATTTTAGCCTGCTATTTTGTGCCGTTTACGGCAAACGTTATGTGCTTCTAAGGTGTAGATGAAAGAATTTGAGCAGTTACTGACTATCGCTAAGAGAAAGTCAGAGTTTGACCAAACCAATAGCTGGTCTAATGGAGCGGCCACATACCTCAATGAAATTAAAAAAGAAGTTGATGAAGTAATTGAGGAAATTCCCAGAAATAGATCTTGCTATCTTGAAGATGAGCTAGGTGACGTGTTGTGGGATTACTTGAACATTTTGTGTGCATTGGAGTCTGAAGCTGGAGTAGATATTCGATCGGTATTAGCGCGTGCTTGTAAGAAATATGAAGAGCGTATCTCCGGTATTGAGTCTGGGAAACTCTGGAAAGACATCAAAGAGAAGCAAAAGTCAGAGCTGGCGAATGAGCAGTCTAATAAACAAAGCACATAACAATCCTAGGCAACATCGCCAGCAAGCTGGCTGGACCTCGTTACACTCGGCCGCTGCTGGGTGGCGTTGGTACCTTCATCACTTCTTAATTAAAGGTGAATCATGAGTAACTCACTGTCTCTCAAAGACTGGATCGACTTGTTAGAAAAAAACCACGATAAAGTAGTTACCTTGTGGACTATGTATTTAACATTTGTAGTAGCAATATCCGCAGGAGTTATTAGTTTAGGAGAGAAACTCAATACAAGTGGAAAATATCTAGCAAGTATTTCTTTCTTGATCTTCGCAATAATACATTTGGTTGAACTGATGCGCCGTTATAAAGCCATGAACGTAATATCTATCGAAATTAAATCTATTAGTGAAAGTGATGAAAGCTTGTTAGATAGTTCCAAAAACTGGCTAACAAATATAAATGTTGTGTCGCCAAGTATTGTCTTCGGCATTAGCATTGTATCGACACTTTTGGTGATGATATTGATAAACTATTTACCTTCTACCATAGGTACATAACAGCATGATTAAGCTGTTGGGCGTCTTATCATGACGCTAGCTCATAGAATTTTTATGCGAAATTCACCTAATACAGCCAACGGCGCAAAGCGTTTCTGTCCAAAAACGTTTTTTTAGCGGGTAGTTCTTTCAACCGAATTAGAGGCTACCTTTAAGCAAAAACATTTGCACTCAACAAGAATAAAACCTACGTAGCAGATTCTGAAAATTTTAAGTGATTGAAAATTAAAGGTTTGTTAGGTAGGGGCGATAAAATCAACTTAAAACTAAAGGTTATAGAAATAAGGTTCGAGCATTTCGCTACATGATCGAGCAAGGCAAAGTTTCTGAGGACGACCTACAAAGGTTAGAGAGACATCAGAGATTCGCTGAGTTTATCGAGAGTAAGAATGAACGCTCATGATGAGACCGTTTTTATCTAGAAAAGCAGCACACACCAATTCTTAAGAAAAACAGCCCAATATAATGGGCTGCGCGTGTAGGAACTACACGACTATCCTCGAAGACTACAGACGATAAACCCTAACGTCTGTTGGATTACACGCCTCCAGGGTCACACCCTGATGCACCATAGCCCTGTCTCATGCACCCAGGTGTGGGCCGTTACTATCGATAACGACTCGCAGAGTCGCCCGTCGAGGCCACTGCTCATGATGCCTCGACACCCAATCCGCCTTGAAAAATTGCAGGGCCAGAAGAGGGATGGAGATTTGAGCGTGTCAAAAAAGGTGTTGCAATCTCTGATCACTGTGATAATTTTATTTATGAATTAGCTCGAAATGAGCACAAAGAAAAAGGGCGTATTCACTGCCCGCAACACGTTCCTGAGGAGCTGCACTCGCAGCATTACGGGTCTCACGACCACCCCACTATAAACACCAATAAACCACAGTAGTCCGCGCTGTATTTCAACAGAAATCACACGGCTCAGCTTTGTTGCTTTAGACCAGTTAGCCTTTATGTCTTATGACAATATGCTCGGTTATTTACCGTTCATATGGCTTTAAAACTTACCTATTTTGGCATTTCGCCCCCTGCTCTTTGGTTTGGTGACTTCTCTGTATTTTTAAAATAAATATTAAACTTATGAGGAACGTGAAATGAGCCAATTAGGATATCGTTTTCATCAAATGGTGAACGACACACACCGCGAAAGTAACTTTAGCACTAGAGCTACCCGTAGCAAAGTTTTAAACCTTGCTGCAAAGCAGTTACTCAAACATGGTTATAGATTAAAAGACCCGTCCGGACTTAAAACCAAGCATATCAACCATCTTGTTACACGTTGGCAAGATGAAGGTCTAGCAGCAAAAACAATAAAAAACAGAATGGCGGCCTTGCGTTGGATTGCTGAAAAAATAGGTAAACCTAATATCTGTTCACGTAGCAATGATGATTACGGCATTCCAAGAGTTCGTAACAACCCCATTGGCAAGTCAAAAACGTTAGACATGGATAAGCATGCCAAGATCAAGAGTGACTTAATCAAGCTTTCCCTGCGTTTGCAGCAAGAGTTTGGGCTTAGAAAAGAGGAGTGTATGAAATTCAGCTTATCCTATGCTTTGGTAGGCGCTAACACTCTACAAATAAAAGGCTCATGGGCTAAGGGAGGTAAATACCGCACGATTCCAATTCGAAAAGAATCTCAACGACAGCTTATTCGTGATATTGCCGCTGTTACAAAAGGCGCACTTATCGAACCTGAAAAGAATTACAAATCACAAATGAAAGAATACGATCGTGAAACCAAACGCGTTGGATTGAATAAAAACCACGGATTACGTCATCATTACGCTCGAGAGCGCTATCTAGAGCTGACAGGCTGGAAATGCCCTGCCGACGGTGGCCCTCATAGAAAAGAGTTATCATCTCTTGATTATGAGCACGATATTAAAGTTCGGGAGCAAATTAGCCTAGAGTTGGGCCATGAACGATTGAAGATTACCTATGCGTACTTGGGCAGTTAAAATTAGGCATGCCTAATTTTATCCGCTTACTGACCAGTCCAATATCTTTTCAGCCAACTCGTCTTCAATACAGAACAAGAAGGCAGTTGGCACCTTTAGAACACCGCTCAACGCGACTACCGTTTTGAAATCTGGAGTGTGAACACCACGTTCATATTGGTTCATACGAGCAGACGCAACAAACTTATCCATCCCCGCCATTATTCCTAATTGCTTTTGGGAAAGACCAAGTCTTGTTCTTGCTTGCTTTAGCCGTGTTGGAAACGGCGAACCATCATTAGTTTTCAATTGGTGTAAGACATCTGCTCTTGAAAACTAAGATTTTCTTAGCTTTAATTAAATCTAGATACTAAGGAATACTTAGCAAGAAATTAGGCATGCCTAATTTCTTAGGAGGTTAATATGGGATTCGAAGGTTTTTTGGGAATATTAGTTGTTGTAGTTTTTTTTGTAGTAAGTGCGTTTTTCAGCTGTAGCGAAACAGCCGAAAGTGCAAATGAACAACTCGATCAGCTTGATGATGGTATGGGTAATATAATCGCTGATGGCGAACATATGACTCGTCAAGAGGCTGAGGATGCTCAGGCAAGAGGTGAGTTATACGACACTTATTACTAGGGCTAATTTATAGGCCAATTTGGCATGCCAAACTGGGGAGAGGCTTTTATGAATGAAGAAAAACTGATTAATAACTCTGAACTATGGCCATTTTTACCCGCGTTGGCTGAGATCAAACATCGACTGTGTGGTATTGAAGTCGAATGTGAGCCACTAGGCCTTTCTCTTGATAAGGATGTTCACACTGAAGAGGATATGTTATTCACTTTAATATCCCAAAAAGCATTTGCGTTCGATATAACCAACGAAAATGGGGCTGTCTGGGATGTTAGGCTGGAGCCCTTTGCAAAGTTTAAAGCGCGCAGCACCAAAATAACATTCCCGCTTACTGGCTATAATCCTAATAAGCGACAGCAAATCAGTAATTGGGTTATTGAGTTGTGTAACTGGGAAGGTGACGTATTTACCGGCATTACCAGGCATTAAAACTAATAGGAACTGCGATGACAACATATGAATGGTTTCAAATGTGGGTGTTAATGGTGCTGGCTATTCGCGCTACTCGCCACTACGACAAACTAAAACACGATCTATTTGAAGCAATTAAAGAGGGGAGAATATAGTTATGGCTCCTTTGTTTACAGGATGCGCCATGGTTCTGGCGTTGGTGATATTTTTTTCTTTGCTATTTCATTTTAATCGCGACAATCTCAATAAATTCGACTGATACCTAATTATTCCTAGCAAAAAATTAGGCATGCCTAACGTTTTACGTTCAAAAGCAGCATTTACATACCAAATTTCAGCAATGATAGCCCTTGACTTTTTCGAAGGTATTGTTTTTTAAAGGCTAAAAAACCCTCCTAAAGTCACCCTAGTTTTTCGCGCTCACTCTGAAGGACTTTATGGCAGCCTGTTCTAAACAGTTTCACACGCTCATATAGCGTTTCGAATTATAAGGAACAGCACCAATGCTAAAAGCAAAACCCGATGGTATCTACGCCCTTAACAAAGATGGTGAAGAGCGAAAAATTTCCGGTCCGATAGAAGTGAAGGCTATCGTTTCGTCGCCCGACATGCGGGACGATTTTGGTAGATTAATTGAGTGGAAGAATTACTTCGGACTATCAATACGTGAAGTTCTGCCAATGGGGGAAGTAGATGATTATTCGGCGAAGAAATTCAAAAAGAGGCTTTTGAATTCGGGGTTTGAGTTATCAACAAAAAAGTTTTCCTGGGACTCATTACTTTCTTATCTAATTGAATATCCATGTAGTGAGCATGCAATTACTGCTAAGCAAAGTGGTTGGATTGATCGCCAGTTTATCACTCCGGATTGGACAATAGGTGAAGCAACCACACCTGCTGTTTATGTTGGTGATTTTGCGGGTGCAAGCTTGTCTGAAGCAGGGACATTAACCGAATGGCAGCAACAGGTGGGCAGTTATTGCCGTGATAATCCCATTTTGATTCTTTCTATTTGCTGTGCTTTAGCTGCCCCGCTTATCGAATGGACGGGAATAGAAAGTTTTGGCATTCAGATTGTTGGTGCCTCAAAAACTGGAAAGTCTACAGCAATGAGGGTAGCCGCCAGTGTTTACTCTGATCAAACTTACTGCGAAAGCTGGAGCTCTACAGCAAATGGACTTGAGTCTATTGCTCGTGCAAGAAACAACATGCTGCTTTGCCTAGATGAGTTTAAGCAGTGCCCAGAACAGGAAATGGACCGGCTGGTTTATCATCTGTGCAATGGTGTTTCAAAACTGCGAAGTGAAAAAGATGGATCTCTGGGCAAGCGCTACCGATGGAACACAATATTTTTGAGCACAGGTGAGTTAACACTTAAAGAGTTACTCCACGATAACAACAAGGCAGTGAGCGCAGGCCAGATGGTACGTCTCTTGGACATACCTACATTTGGTGCTTTTGATGTGTTTGAGAACATTCATGAATTCTCATCTCCTAAAGAGTTCGCAGAACATTTAGGTTCTGCTACTCGAAAGTATTTCGGAACGCTTGCCAAAGCATGGGTAAAAATACTTTCCCGCCTTAACTGCCCTCAAGACGAAGTTATAAAAGAGTACAGGTGCATCCGAGAAGAGTGGCCTTGGGCAAAGGATATTGGGAGCCAGGCTAATAATGTGCTGGATAAACTAGCTTTACTCGCCGCCGCAGGAGAGATAGCGACTAATCATGGACTGTTACCGTGGCACTTGGGGGATGCAAAAGGCGCGTTAAAACAGGTTGCGATGGTCTGGCTCGACGACAGAGACGGAACAGAGAATGCTGAGAACAAGAAGCTGACTGAAGATATATTGAAGCTTATTAAAAAATGGCGACATAGCCTATCGTCAAAAGAACAATGGAACGATAGTTTTATTGGTATGTTTGAGTTCGAGCAGGAGTTGGTTTGGTATATTCCTCAACAAATCTTCAAAACAGAGGTAAATCAACCGAATAAGCAAATATATAGTAAAGTCCGAGAACTTATGTGGAAAAAGGGTTGGCTAAGTTCTAATGAGCCTGACCGGCGCACATTCAAAATTGGCAGCAAACGTTTTTTTAAATTCTTTCCCGAGAAAATTTGTCGCGAATGCGGTGAAAGTGTGGATCTATCCCACTTTTATCCAAATGATAACTCTTTGAATAGTAATACTAATCCCACTTTCCCAGCTTCCCAGAGCGAGAATTACTAATGCTTACTGATCAACTATTTGACGAAATAAAATGCGTTATTGAAAGCCAACTTTGCAAAGTAGCGCTCAACAGCAAAGAGTTTCTTACATTTGATGAATGTGTTCAATACACAGCACTGAGCCCGAATTTCTTGCGTCAACAAGTTAGAGAAGGGTTGCCCTACTACAAGCTTGGAGGCCGGCGAACCTTTTTCAAGAGAACAGAAGTTGATACTTGGATACTAAAGAATCGCGTGGAACTTGGAGACGAACATGAATAACGAGCTATTTGAAAAACGAGCGGGCATTTTAAAGCTTTATGGCGAAGAAGAGCGACTGATAAGTGAGACTGAGCGCTGCCGCAGAACCGGCATAAGCCGCACTACCTGGTGGCGTATGCAAAAGGCGGGAGAAACCCCGCCAGCCTCCAGCGTTGGTAAGGGGAAAGCCCGCTGGTTATTGTCGGATATTCTTCTCTGGATTTGTAATAAAGAATAAATCATATAAGAAATTTATAGTTAACCTTTTAGACCAAAGTACTTCCTAAGAGAGTAGCTTATTGTTTCAATTAAAGTTCTTAAGTTTGCTGTTGTTTTTTCATCACTGATTTTTATTGGGTGCATCGAATGCCTTATCTGTTCTTTATCTACTGAAAGATAATTTACAGACATGTCGATAAATAATATGGAGAAATAAATCATGGCTCCAGAGGCGAAGCCTGTTGCGATTGAGATCATTGCAAATACTAAATTTGAGATGGCTACATTTTTGCTTGTTTCTGATGATATGTAATGTGTCACATTTTTAGACGATGTATCAGAATTTATTTTCTCAACGGAGTAAAATTTTCCATTACTACTAATTTTTGCCGTTTCTAGAACTTGTGATGCACTAGATGACCTCTCCGCGCTAAAATAACTAACAGTCATGAACAAAATTGAAAATAAAAAAGTTATTAAGAAAAGTATAGAAGGTATCCAAATAACTTTTCTTCTCATTTTTAAGCTCGGATTATCAGGGAAGTCCTTAATGAGAAGGTGATGTTTTTTCCATGTTTCAACCGCTCGAACAGGATCGGAGAATTTATCTAACTGTTTGAAAAAATCCTTATTTCCTTGGTATTCGGTTAAGATTCTTAGATTAGAAGACTCGATATATGATTTGGAAACATAGTCCATATCATCTGGTAGAGATATTAATATTTCAGCAGCTTTTTGCTTAGCATCAGCCTTTTTATGTTTTTTCGAAAACCATAAAGGCAAAATGATCGCGAGAAAAGCGGTTGAAATTGTTAGAATTTGCACTAGCTCATTGAATTTCATTTAAACTCTATCTTTAAAGGTTATTTAATCATCTCTGCAAAACTCAATACAGTTGATAACTGGGTTTGAATCTTAGACATATCTTAACCAATTTTTAACTTGTCTGCTAAAGTAAGTATTTGATATTTTTTGCAATGGCTTGATGGATTTCCTTCCTCTGTTCAAAAAAGTCATGCTTGTTGTAAATCTCATCTAACTTACTGATTTTATGATTTAAACAACGCTCTAAATGGTCATCTTGAAACTTCAGTTCCGATCCAATAGATCTGAATGTACGACGAAGATCGTGAACTCTAAAATGTTCCAAATCACCCATACGATTTGGCGGTGGAACTTTCTTGCTTTTGTCTATACCGAACAGTGAATTAATAGCGCTGTTGATGGTATCAGGGCCCATATATGGTTTTTTGCTCTTTCGTCTAGCCGGAAATACATAATCTGAGCCATGTGAGCGAACTTTTAGTTCTCTAAGCCATTCTACAGCGAGTGGTGGTAACGGAATCTTTATAGCCCTAAAGTTTTTCTTGGTACGCTCTTTTGGTAGATGCCAAACCGCATTGTCTAAATCGAATTCATGCCATCGTGCTTTAATTAATTCAGATTTACGTACACCTAAAACCAATAATAAACAGCAGGCCAGGTAGTTGTCGCGAGTAAAAGACTCGGAGTATTTTCTGAATACGCTGAATGCTTGTTCCACTTCATCTCTCGTCAACACTCGTTCTCGGCATAATTCATCCCCTCCAGCGTCTTTATAGCTAAAGGCTGACGCGGGATTGTTGAGTGTAATATTTAATTGAATAGCATGTTTAAAAAGGTTGTTAAGTAGATCAAGGACATCATTTGCCACAGTAGGTCGTCCACTGTCGGTAATGTTATTTAGGATATCTCTAATGTGGAATGCATTAACCTGCTCAACTTTAAGGTGACCAATGAATTTGGCTACATTGTTGTCATATTTACTTTTCGGAATATCAGGCCTTTTTAATCGTTTGAGCAGCTTATTTTCATACATATCTTGAAATAAGTCGTCAAAAGTCATTTCAGTATTCATTGTGAGGGAGCTAAGCGATAGTGGATCAATGCCTTCTCTGAGCATCGCCCTGATTGTTTCTGCTTCTCCACGTGCTTCAGCTAGTGTCAGTTGCCCGTACTTACCCAGCGACTTTTCTCTCCTCTTTCCATTAAAGGAATATCTCAAGGACCAATAAGGCTCACCACGTTTAGGAACGACGAACGACAACCCATTGCCATCGGATGTTTTACTATGCTGACCTTTAGCAAGTATGTTGACTTGTTTAACTGTTAAATTTGGCATTTCTCCACCTCTTGTACTCACCAGTAGCTTGAGACTAGCAGTGAAAAATACTCACCACAATACTCACCAATTGGATGAAACAGAATGAAAAAATACGGAACCATAAAAAACAAAACCCCGCTATAAAACGAGGTTTTTCAATGTTTTAAGAGTTTTTGTGAGCGCTAGTGAGCTTTATTCAATATTCTGGATCTGCTCGCGCATCTGTTCGATCAGCACTTTTAATTCTACAGCGGCGTTGGTGATGTCGCTGTTGATCGACTTTGAAGCAAGGGTGTTAGATTCGCGGTTAAATTCTTGCATCATAAAGTCTAAACGACGACCACAAGCGCCTCCTTTTTTGAGGATTTTGTGGGTTTCTTTGACGTGTGACTTAAGACGGTCGAGTTCTTCTGCAACATCTTGTTTTTGTGCAAGATAAATAAGTTCTTGCTCTAAGCGGCCTTCATCAATGTCGGTTTTGAGTTCTTCAAGCTTTTGAGAAAGCTTTTCACGTTGCCATTTTGTCACCTCAGGCATGTGCCCTTCAACAATGGCAACTTGTTCTAATATACCGTCGAGGCGGGTGGTGATCATGGTCTCTAGATTTTCACCTTCACTTGCACGCGCAGCTTTAAAGTCTTCAACTAGATCGTCAAAGCCACTTAACAGCTCGCTGTTTACGGAGTCCAAATCAACTTCTTCGGCTTCCATCACACCTGGCCAGCGTAGAATATCTACGGGATTGATGTCGCCACCACTTTGAGATTGTAACCACTTTGCGCTTTCAACAAGTTGCTTCGCGAGTGCTTCGTTGACACTGAGTTGGCCTACGTGCGCTGGGTTTGCAGTGAACTTTAGGAATACTTCCACTTTGCCGCGTTGTAGGTGTTTACGCAGGCGCTCACGTATTACTGGCTCTAAGCCTCTAAATTGTTCCGGTGCGCGGATAAAGGTTTCAAGGTAGCGTTGATTAACTGAACGAATTTCCCAAACCCCAGTGCCCCAATCACCTTTCACTTCTTTGCGGGCGTAGGCGGTCATACTATGGATCATATAAAGTCCCTAAAATTTAGCTTGGTTTAACCGCAGCATTATAGCCGAATTTCCACACAGCCCTAAAGTGAATTTTATTTTTAGTCGGATCGCGTGGCATAGTCTTTGTGATCCCTTTATAATGTACGGCAAATTTTGATGATGGGGGAACGTGGATGCGTCCAAGCGAAAGAACTGCAAATCAGATCAGGCCGGTTACATTTACTCGTAACTATACTATGCACGCTGAAGGCTCAGTAATGGTGGAGTTTGGTAACACAAAAGTGTTATGCACAGCTTCTGTAGAAGCCGGTGTACCACGCTTTATGAAGGGGCAAGGCAAGGGCTGGATCACCGCAGAATACGGTATGCTTCCGCGCTCTACACATACGCGCAACAACCGTGAAGCAGCGCGCGGTAAACAAGGTGGCCGCACCATGGAAATTCAACGCTTAATCGCGCGTGCTTTACGTGCCGCGGTTGATTTAAAAGCGTTAGGTGAAAACACAATTACCATTGACTGTGATGTTATCCAAGCTGATGGTGGTACTCGTACTGCGTCAATCAGTGGTGCTTGTGTGGCATTGGTTGATGCACTAACGCACATGCGTGCAAAAGGCATGATTAATGTAAACCCATTAAAATTTATGATCGCGGCAATTTCGGTTGGGGTTTATAAAGGTCAGCCAATCACGGATCTCGAGTATCTTGAAGACTCAGAAGCCGAAACAGACATGAATGTGATCATGACTGAAACCGGTAAGCTCATTGAAGTACAAGGTACTGCTGAGGGCGAACCTTTCTCGTTCGACGAGCTAGACGAGCTACTTGGCTTGGCGAAACATTCAATTAGAGAAATTATTGATCTACAAAAGCAAGCGTTAGCGTAATCAACACTCGGTAGGAAAACATGAAACAGTATCAAAAAGAGTTTATTGAATTTGCCTTAGAAAAGCAGGTGCTGAAGTTTGGTGAGTTTACGTTAAAATCAGGCCGCACAAGTCCTTACTTTTTCAATGCAGGCTTATTTAACACGGGTCGTGATCTTGCCCGTTTAGGCCGTTTTTATGCGTCAGCATTGGAAGATGCAGGTATTGAATTTGATGTGTTGTTTGGCCCAGCATATAAAGGTATTCCTATTGCAACCACTACAGCGGTTGCCCTTGCCGATCATCACAATAAAGATGTGCCTTATTGCTTTAATCGCAAAGAAAAGAAAGAGCACGGTGAAGGCGGCAACTTAGTAGGTTCTGCACTTGAGGGTCGTATTATGTTGGTTGATGATGTGATCACGGCGGGTACTGCTATTCGTGAGTCAATGGAAATCATCGCGGCCAACGGTGCCGATCTTGCTGGTGTATTAATTGCGTTGGACCGTCAAGAAAAAGGCAAAGCTGAGCTTTCTGCTATTCAGGAAGTTGAGCGCGATTTTAATACTCAGGTAGTTTCTATCGTTAAGCTTGCTGATCTGATCACTTACCTTGAGCAACAAGGTGGTATGGATGCACACCTAGATGCAGTTAAAGCATACCGTGATAGCTATGGCGTAGCGTAATACAGCTCGCGCTTTGTATTATTGAGCGGTTAGGTTTACTAGCCGCCTATTCTCTTTTCACTTTGCGTTCGTACAATCAAAGGCACTATATTTTTCTGAGCGTTAAGTGAATTACTGATATTTAATTTAAACTGACTATGGGTATATGCCGTAGCGCCCAATTAGCTAGCTCAACGCGATTGCGTGAGTTCGTTTTTTTAAACGCGCTATAGATATGAGTTTTTACTGTATGACTACTTATATTTAGCTTGTCAGCGATATCTTCATTTTTGGCACCCGCCGCGATTAGTTTGATCACTGATTTTTCTCTACAGGTGAGTATACTTAGCTCTTCACTGTTTAAGACTATATCGCTATTAGGCAGCGTTTGAGGGAGTGCAGCAAGTAGCTCACTAAATGCGGTAGAAATAGCACTTCGACAAAACCAAAGCTCACCTTTTAAGACTCTGCTAAGTCCTTTAAATAGAGTTTCGGGGGGGGAGTTCTGGTAAAGTAAGCCTTTCACATTACCAAGTAATGCTGTTTTTTCATTTACTTCTTCGGGATTGGCATTGAACAACAAAACTTTATGGGTTGCGGCCAATAGCTTAACTTCAGCACTTATCAGCTCGTTACAGTCTCGGTGTTCAGTATCCACCAAAAAAAGAGCAGTTTGTGCGCGTAAATTTGGCTCAGGAAGTCTGGTATCAACTTTAACTGAGCTTCCTAAGGTTTCTAACACTTTTATTAATAGTGTGTAGTTGGTAGAGCTTGTATCGGCTTTGGCGTGAGTTAAGATAAAAAAGTTGCGTTTTTGCCACTCGATGAAATCATTAGAATTTTCCTTAGTAAGCATGGATGTACTCAATCCTTTTTTATTTTATTTAAAAATTAATATACATAGTTTTTACAAAAAGTTAAGTTTTTTATAATTTGGGTTTGCTGAATTAACGACTCTATTTTTGGCGTTAAAACGTTAGGTAATAAGACGCTATTGTTGAATTTTACTGGAGCTTCAGTGCTTTAGAATGGTCATGTAGGTAAAGGCCAGCTACGTAGGCAAGCCTTTATCGAATAATACAAAAGTATAGTGTGATCTCTAGCTGAGGGGGTATCTTAGCCTCAACTTGAGATAAGAAATTAGTTAATCAACTAAAATACCTAAACCCAGACGTGTAATATCACGCTAGCGGAAGCTATCTCTTATACCAATTTGACTTAATACTTGCTCAATTTGAAGGAGTCAATCTGACGCTAACCGCGTTAAAAATTTCTCATTTAGAACAACTAAA
>NZ_RCSQ01000049.1:0-3753 GCF_004103255.1 Pseudoalteromonas sp. PS5 | reverse complement strand
CAGGCTTGTGCTCCTTCGTCGCAAATTTTAGCCTGCTATTTTGTGCCGTTTACGGCAAGCGTTAGGTGCACTTGGAAATACGGAGTTTAGTTTTAATTTTTGTACTTTTATCAGGTTGCGCAACAAAACCAAATGGCTGCAGTTTCGATCTGAAAGCTTGGGAAAAACCACTTGAGTTACCAGCTTCGTTAAACACAGATTTTAAAGCAGACATTAAAAATTGGCATAAAGCTGATAATGGTGATTTATTCTACTGCAAAAGTTATATCGCAGAAGATATTTGTGGTGCTGAGTTTGAAATTCATTTCAAACAGCAAAACGGTACATATAAGTCCGAGGAAATAATGTGTATGCAATAGCACACCTAACAAACAGTTCAAAAGCGGACAAACTTAGGAGTATTTGTGAATAGATCAATAACCCGAGCCATATCATTGATATTTACAGTTTCATTAATGACAGTTTTAGCTTCCTGTAAAAATTATGATGCCACTAATTTTGAGTCAAATACGAAAGCTGAGATCATTGAATTTATTGATGGAAATGTTGGGCAGGTGGTTTCAATTTCTATTGTAGATTCAGAAAATACTTACCAATATCATTTAGGGGTATTAAGTAATGGGGATACTCCCAATAACCAAACAGTATACGAAATTGGCTCTTTAACCAAAACTTATACAGGCTTAGTTGTTGCTAAAGCTATTCTCGACGGAAAAGTTGAGCTTGATAATGATATCCGTCATTACCTCAAAAGTAATGAATACAAAAATTTGGAGCTGTCCAACCAATATATAACTTTACGACATCTTATGACTCATACTAGTGGGCTTCCACAGGGTTTTGCTTACAGTCGCGAAGATATTGAGCAAGGCACATATTTTGAAAAAATATCAAAATATTCCAGAGACAACTTTTTTGATGATCTCAAAAAAGTGAAACTTAACTCTATTCCTGGTGAGGAATATCAATATTCAAACTCCGGTACTGATTTAGTTGCATATATTTTGGAGTCTGTTTACCAAAAGCCTTTTGAATTGCTCGTTTCTGAAATAATTACAACTAAGTCTGGAGAGCTGGACACGAAATTTAGAGGTACTAACTTTAAGCCGGGTGAAATTACTGTAGGAACGGATGAAAATGGTGATCAAATGCCTTTGGCCAGTGGATATTGGTTTGCTAGTGGCGGGTTAACTTCAAACGTTGAGTCAATCACTCGTTATATGCAACATCAACTATCCTCAGAACCCGAAGTGGCTACTTCTCATCAACTTCTCGATGAGAGTTGGACGGGGCATGGTACGGCATTTTATTGGTACACAAATAAGTATGATTCGAATGAACAAATGTTATACCAAAGCGGTGGCTCAATGGGCACGTCTAGTTGGCTTACCATTTACCCGAAGAAAAACATCGGTATCTTCATCGTAACAAACTTCGCAGGTAGCAATACTCAACCAGAATTAGAAGCAATTTCAGATAAGATTTTTGACCATTTAACAGCATATAACAAAGCCTTAAAGTCGGATTCGTAACAGTTGGCTCGGTTCCGCTTCACTACACATTTTAGCTAACGATTACTCACCGCTTAAGGCGGCGAAATTGCAACGGGATTAAGGTAGTAAATTGCTATTGAATGGACGAAATCGACTTGTGTGGCTATCAGATTTGTTTAACCTCTAACAGTCAAGCCTAGCTTACTACAAGTCAAGACTTATTGACATTACACCAAAAACAAGGTCGTAAACTTTATCTTCATATAAATTTATGCTGCTATACTGCTTTTTTAATTAAGCAGTGCAATTGCGTCTGTATATACATTGTTTTTACACTTTTCCTCATTGATGACGCACGCCAGTAAAGCAACGTGCAACTTCTGTTGTTTTATATCCAGTTTCCAACAACCAGTGCCGAAATCGCAGCTCGCCATGATGAAGAAAATATCGAATGCTTTCTCCATAACCCACCAACTTGGTTACGTAAGTTATAGTATTAGATAAAGGTATACCACCGCATAATGCAATTGTTCTGGTAATAAGCCGTCTCTCTTCTATAACCCACTAAGCTAGATTCAAAAGGCAGACAAAAATAGGAACGTTCCAACGAATCACTTGTGACTTTCTTGTAACACTGTGTAGAATCAAAGTGAAAATAAACTGGAGTATCACTTGTGAGCGAATTAAATACAAAGCAAACCTTCGTCACAAGCGCGAACGCCGAGAATAACAATTATCGACTTCCGCTTATTGCAATGACAACACTATTCTTCTTATGGGGATTTATCACCGTATTAAATGATGTGCTTATTCCCAGATTGAAGGGAGTTTTTGACCTTAGTTATACTGAAGCCATGCTTATTCAATTTTGTTTTTTTAGTGCCTATTTTATAATCTCGTTACCAGCAGGGCATTTGGTAAAACGGTTCGGATATAAAAATGGAGTGATGACAGGGTTAATCGTCGCATCGCTCGGGTGCATGATGTTCTACCCCGCAGTGGTGGTCCATGAATATTGGATTTTCCTATCTGCATTATTTGTACTTGCATCAGGGATCACTATTTTGCAAGTGTCTGCAAACCCCTATGTGGCAGCTTTAGGCGATCCTAAGACAGCATCAAGTAGATTAAATCTTGCACAAGCACTTAATGCGTTAGGTACAACTGTTGGACCCATTGTTGGTGGCTTTTTATTATTTGGAACCGCAGGAACATTAACAGTGGAAGCCGCTGCAAACGCAGATTCTGTGAAGATCCCTTATTTAATTTTGGCCGCAGCGTTACTAAGCATTGCCATCGTATTTGCATTCCTGAAGCTGCCAATTATTGCAGAGCACACTGAAGCCGTAGATTGTAAAGCAAAAAACCACAAACTTATCCAAGCGCCACATCTTGTCATGGGTGTGTTTGCTATTTTTAGCTATGTAGGTGCTGAAGTTGCGATAGGTAGCTTTTTAGTGAATTATTTCGCACAGCCTGAAATAGCAGGGTTAAAGGAGCATGCAGCAGCTAAGCTCATTGGTTATTACTGGGGCGGTGCAATGGTTGGACGTTTTATTGGTTCAGCGGTATTAAAAACAGTTGCCCCATCTAAAGCCGTAGCATTTAATGCGGTGGTCATTATTTTGTTGCTTGCACTGACAATGAGTACACAAGGCAATATCGCAATGATTGCTGTATTAGCGATTGGTCTATTTAACTCAATTATGTTCCCAACGATTTTTTCTATGGCCATCGAAGGGCTTGGCTCATTGACCAGTAAAGGTTCTGGTTGGCTGTGTCTAGCGATAGTAGGGGGCGCAATTGTGCCTTTATTACAGGGCGTAGTCGCTGATAATTTCCACATTCAAATTAGCTTTATCGTACCTTTGGTATTTTATGTCTACATCGCATGGTATGGTCTAAATGTTATCAAGCTCTCTCAGAAATGGCAGACAAGACTAAATTAATACAGCCTAGCCTAATTTTTTAAGACCCCTTAACAATTAGGTTAAGGGTAAAGGTGAGCTGCGCTATGCTCACCTTTTTATTTTCCCCTCCAATCATCATAGTGACTGAATACGTATTCATAGCCGCAATTCTCGGTAACCTGTAGGAACGTTCCAAAAAATCATAATCGTTTTATGAATAGGCTAGATATCTGTTCTTAAATCTAAACTTAGCGAATTTACTGCCGATAAACAAAGACAAGTCTTAGGATTTTTGATAAAAATGGTGCTATCGGAATTAATACCAATTTGCTTAATTAAGTGATCTATTT